>JAUQPO010000019.1 GCA_030550335.1 Acidobacteriota bacterium | reverse complement strand
GAAAGCTGACCAACCAGCTGGCCCCCTGCTGGTCGCGAACAACTGTCAGTTAGCGCCCTTCGTATCCGACCGCGCCGCAGGATTGGCGCTTCCAGGCGACGAGCTACCCGAGCCGCTTCCGTATTGCGCGTCGTAAAGCTTGATGATGTCTTGGGTGATATCGATGGCGTTGGACGCGTACAGCACCGGCGTTTGAGGCGAGCTAACGTCCAGGATTAACATGTACCCATTTTCCTGCGAATATTTGGTGATGACTGCCATCATCTTCTGCCCCAGTGCGTCCAACACCCGTTCTTGTTCCTGTTGGAACTCCATCTGCGCGTCCTCGGTCGCCCGGTTCAACTGGCGGGTCTTCTCATCGATCTGCCGAGCCAGTTCCCGACGCCGCTCGTCACTCATCGTGTTGCTGCCGCGGCTGAGCTCCGCCTGCAGCGACGCAATCTCGTCCTGCATGCTCTCCAGCTTCTTTCGGATCGGTTCAAACTTCTGCTGAAGCTCCGCTGCAGCTTTCTGTCCTTCTTTCGTGCCGAGGAGCGCATTCTGGATATGAATGATGCCTACCTTGAGCGGGGGTGCTGGTTGATTCGCAGTTTGCTGCCCTGCCAGCCCCCACGACAAACCTAGCCCGATTAACACAACTGACACTGGGACCTTCAGTCGCTTCATCGATTTCTCTCCGTTCTCGATGTTATCATTCGGCAAGCACTGGCCCACCCCGATTCAGAAGGTCCGGCTGATGGTGAACCGGAACGTGGTGCGGTCCTCCCAGAAGGGGTACGCTTGCCCAAATCGCGCCACCGAATGGACGAACGACTGGAAGTTCGGGAAGTAGGACCGGTCTGCTACTACCGGTGGTTGCAGCCACGTCCGCACAATGTGCGGGTTGTAAGCCCAGTACAATCGGAAAGGCGCGTTGACCACCGGCATCATGATTTGGAACTCAATGCCCGTTGAACTTCGCAACCGCTGGGACTCTTTCACCAAAATCGCGCGGCCATCAAAAGCAGCTTGAGGGAACTGCTTGTTCAATTCCGCCAACCGCCCATCGTTCAACTTCAGCTGGTTTGGGAAGATGATTCGGGTGATCCCAGCGTCAAAGAAGAAGGCCAGAGTGACCGGCCCCATCAACGGGATCCGGTATTCCACATTCCCAATCGTTTGCAAGTCGCCGCCGGGAAAGATCATCTGGTAAATAGGAATCTCCGTAGTGACCGGAACCAGCTTAGTCTGCCCGTTCTCGACCACCTTCTGCATGCGGGCTGAACCATCGTCGTTCAAGAAGGGCACCGTAGCCCGGCTGGGAACCCAAGCGATCGGACTGATACCCCAGATCTCGAACCCACGAATATCGTTCTCCCCGCCCATGTAGAAGCGGCTAAACGGCGGCGAAGCCACGCCACCGTAGCCAGTCACCAATCGCCCCAGCAACCGGAATCCCACCACATGGCTCGGCTTCAAAGCCGGGTGGAACCACTTGAACTCCACGGTGGGCGATAGCATTTTCACGTTCCCACCTAAACCGGCAATCGTCAGCGAGGCGAACAAGCTTTTGCCGCGAGTGGGTGTAATCGGGTGATCGATCGTGTTGTAGAAATATGCCGGGACGATTCGACTCGTCCGGATACCGGTCAGTGAGTTCGGCCCCGTCAGCCCCTGGAAATTCAGGTATTCAAAGTACTGCTGCGCTGCCTCAGTCAACGGCTGGACGTCTTGCGTGTCGTACCCGTAAGTGAAACTCACTCGGGCGAACGTCCGTCGAAGCGGGTAACTGGTGAATACAGTGAATCCGTACCCCTGCGAGATATAATTCAGCAAGTTTTGCTGACCCAGCGCACTGAACAACGGGATCAGATTTCGCCCCGTCAACAACGAGAGTTCCCGCCCTTGATCGAAGTTGAACCGTGTCGTATAGATGGTGAACCCAGCTTGGATCGGTCGGTCGAACAGGTACGGCTCGGTGAACCCAAACGTGACGTTCTTGATCCGCGTGCCCACTTGGGCGTCTATACTCAACGTCTCACCTAAGCCCAAAAAATTGTTCGTGGCATAGCCAAACCCCAAGAACGTGCCTGCGATGCCCGACACACCGCCAGTCATCTGCACCGAGTTCTTGCCCTGTTCCTTCACTTTGACCGTCAGGTCTACTGTGCCCTCCTTGGTATTTCGCCGGATCTCTACGTCTTGGTCCTCCTTGATCTTTTCGAAGTACCCCAGCTGGTTCAGCCGCAACAGACTCAGCTCCCAAAGCCGGGTGTTGAACATATCACCCTCATCGATCAGCAGTTCACGCCGAATCACCTTGTCGCGGGTCGTCGTGTTGCCCGAAAAATCGATGCGGCGCACGAAAAACTGCTGCCCTTCCTCCACACTGAGAGTCATATTGATCCGGTCCGTGCCAGGCACCGGTTCGAACGATGGCTCGGCCACGAAATCGATGTAGCCGAACTCCCCATACAGCTTCCGTAGATTCTCCAGCCCCTTGCGCAGCTTCTTGGTCGAGAACACATCCCCTTGCTTCATCCCGAACAGAGGCACCATCAGGGTTTCCGGAGTCCGGAACAGCTTCACACCCTCGAAACGGATCTGATTCAATCGGTACCGGCGCCCCTCCTCGACGTTGATCGTGATGTCTGCCCGCTTGCCCGGCTTGTTGCGGTAAAAAATCGGTACCCGGAACTTACCACCTCCCACATCGCGGATATTCACCTGGTGATCCAGCGCTCGGGCTAAGAAAAAGCCCCGCTCTTGATAAAAGTTACGGATACGATCCTTATCCTCCTCCAGCTTGGTCGAGTCGAACGCCTTCGCGAACAGATTCTCAAACAGGATCGAGTGCGGAATCCCAATCGGCCGGAGATTCCTCATCGCCGAGATCACCGCCCGGTCGCTGAATGCTTGGTTGCCTTCGATCCGGATCTTGCCCACCTTGACTTTGGGCCCCTCGTCCACCCGGAAGGTGATCTCCAGAGAGGATGGTGGGATCTGCCGGATCTCCGGCGTCACTTGCGCGAACTGCCGACCGCGCTCGGCCAAGAACTCCTTCAACACCACCACAGCCCGCTGCACCTTGTTCGGGTCGTACTGGGACTCCACCGTCAACCCAACTCGCCGTTCCTTGAACCGGTCAAGGACCTCGGAGACCGTGATCGACTTGAGGCCCTCGTACTTAATGGACCGGATGACCCGCCGCTCCACCACCCGGAAACGCACTATCCATCCCCGCTTGCCTTTCTCGCGCTCCACCGTGATGTCATCAAACCGCCCGCTATTCCACAGCGCCATAAAGTCCCGGTGAATGGCTTCACGATCAAACGGGTCCCCGGGTTTGGAAAAGATCATTCCCCGCAGCGCAGTGCTCGGGATTCGCCGGTTGCCTCGAAACTCAATCGACTCAATGACGTCTTCGAACTTCTCCGAGGGTGCCTCTTCGACCGCCGGTTTCGGAGTCTCGAAGGGGCTTGGCGGCTGCTGGGTTGTTTCTGCAGGCTTTTCTACCGGCACTTGCTCAAATGGGCTGGGCCGCTGCTGGGCTGTTAAACCACCAGGAGCCACCACCAGCAGCCATCCCAAGAAATTCGCCGCTAGTCTTAGCCCAGGCAATAACCTGCGGGCTTGCCGAGATCGCCTCATGGCCTGGCTCCCAGAATCTGGCCCTCCCTTGGTGTCCCAAACTAAGGACGGTTGGCCCTCTTCGGCCAATGACCTTTGGTGGCCACGCAACCATTGTAGTCAACCACCAACCCCCCAAAACGCGCCCGGCGGAGCCGCTTCCACTGCCAACAGGTTAGAACTGCCCATATACGTGCACTGGGCTATCATAAAGGCCACGCATGACTACGCTGACCCACCTGGAATGCACTCAGTGCGGGGCTACCTACGCCCCTCCCGCTGCCCCCCTCTCCTGCCCCTGTGGAGCACCCTTGCTTGCCCGCTACGACCTCGAACGGGCACGCAAAAACTGGAACCGTGCATGGCTGGCTCACGCGCCCTCCACAATGTGGCGCTATGCACCAGTCCTCCCCCTCAAGTTCCCTGAGCAAGCAGTGAGCCTGGGCGAGGGCTTGACCCCGCTCCTGCCGCTGGCTCGTTGGGGACGCAACTTGGGCTTAGCTGACCTGTGGCTCAAAAACGAAGCCTGTAATCCCACCGGCTCTTACGAGGCCCGAACCATGTCCTGCGCCATCTCCAAAGCTAAGGAAGATCAATCCGCAGCTGTGTCGATTGCAGCCTCCGGCTACCCAGCCGAGGCCATGTCTGCATATGCTGCCGCAGCTGGATTGCCCGCCCGTGTACTTCTGCTAGACCCAGTCTCGGAAGGATTGTTCCTGCGGTGCTCCGCTTATGGGGCTGTGGTACACGCTGTGCCTTTGCGTAGTCGCGACCGTACCGTGGGTCAGCCGGTCCAACAGTCGGGATGCCGTGACCTAGGAGCCTTCGCCGAACCTTACCGCCTAGAGGGCATGAAGACGCTCGGTTACGAGGTCGCAGAGCAGTTCCATTGGCGCCTCCCCGACGTAATAGTCTGCCCGCTCAGCCACGGCATGACGCTGGTGGGGCTGTGGAAAGCGTTCGAAGAGCTGGACACGCTAGGCTGGGCTGGTAGCGAGCGACCTAGACTGATCGCTGTGCGAGCGGGTGCGCGTTGGTCGGTGAGCTACGCGTCCGGCGAAACTGGGGGCGGGCAACCGATGCCACACGAACCCGCATCCTGGGCCACCGGATTCCCGGTCGAACCCTCACTGGGTGAGGCTCTGGCATGGCGCACTTTGACACACAGCCGTGGAGCTGCAGTCACCGTGCCCGTAGTCGAAATCGCTGAGACTATGTACCAGCTCGCACGGATCGAGGGATTACTGCTGGGACCGGAAGGTGCCGCATGCCTGGCTGCACTTTGCCGACTACTGGCCGAAGGTCTGCTCGTCGCCACTCAGAGGATTCTTGTCATTAACAGCGGCGCCTCGACCGAGGATCGACTCTTAAAGCTCCGCGCAAGAGAGAAAGTGCGGCCTGTATCGAGCAGGCTCGGCGGCTTGATCACTCCGCGGTGAACCTTTCCCATAGACGTCCCCTCCACTCGCACTGCTAGGAGGGTCGTTGGGAAGCTCTAACTCCTCCCCATTGTTCGAGCACCCTTCGGAGTGCCTCCAGGCTGACAGGCTTGCTCACCCAACCATCCATACCGGCTTCTCGCCATTCGTTGTCCCCGTCAGCCGTTGCACGCGCCGTCATGGCCACGATCTTCACGCTCGACGCAGTGCCACTCAGAGAGCGGATCGCCCGGGTGGTCGCGAACCCGTCCATTCCAGGCATGTTTACGTCCATGAGCACCAAATCGATCGCTTCACGTTGCAAGATTTCGAGGGCCTGTGCACCACCTTCAGCTACCGTCACTTCACATCCGAGCTTTTCCAGTAACCGGCGAGCCACCACCCGGTTCACCTCATTATCTTCGACCACCAACACCCGCAAGGGCCGGGTAGGCCCAGCTGAGTCTGCCCGCTCCTCGTCTGCAAGCCCCTTTTCGGACCGTGCCGGATCAAACGGAAGCTCGACCCAAAACAGGCTCCCCTCGCCCCGCGTGCTGCGCAGTCCGATTTGGCCTCCCATCAACTCCACCAGTCGCTTGGTGATACTCAAGCCCAGGCCAGTCCCCCCGTATCGTCTGCCCACGGAGCTGTCGACCTGCACGAACTCTTCGAAGATCTGTTGGTGATATTCCTGGGGGATGCCAATGCCCGTATCTTCGACTTCGAAACGCACCCAAATTTTGCCCATATTTTCCCAAAGGGGCGCCGCACGCAGTGCGACCCAGCCTGCGTCGGTGAACTTCACCGCGTTAGCCAATAAATTCAGGAGCACTTGACGGAGCCTTCCCGGATCACCCACTACGCTATCTGGTAGCCCTTGATCGAATTCGCACCGCAACTCCAAACCCTTCGCCCGAACTTGCGGCTGTACAAGCGCCGCGATCTCGCGCAGCTGCTCGCTCAGGTTGAACCGAACCTGCTCCAGCGTCATCCGGCCGGCTTCGATCTTCGAGCTATCGAGCAAGTCGTTGACAATCGACAGCAAGCTTTCAGTGGATTGCCGGATGGTCAACGCGTACTGCCGTTGTTCCTCAGTCAAGCTGGTGCCCAACAGCAGTTCATTCATGCCGAGGATTCCATTCAACGGTGTGCGTAGTTCGTGGCTCACAAGTGCCAAGAAACGACTCTTTGCCTCTGTAGCTGACCGGGCTGCAGCCAGGGCTTTCTTCAACTCGACGTTGGCTCGTCGAAGCTCTCTGGCATACTCTTCAAGCGCCCTCTCAGCGCGCTGCCTCTCAGTGATGTCCACAGCCACACCGTAGATCAGGCCGGTTTCAGCACTCGCGGTCATCGCCCACAACAACCACCGTTCGGAACCGTCGGCGCTGACTAGGCGAGCCTCGATATCTGTGAGTGTCTCTTCAGACGAAAGCCGGTCAAAGCATCGCTCCAATCGCCCGCGGTCCTCTGGATGCACGAGATCAAATAGCCTGCGTTCCCGCAACTGGCGAATAGGTAGGTTCAGCACTCGTTCCCAAGCCGGGTTCAGCTCCCGCAGTTCGCCCCGCCGATTGGCAACCCACAGCAAATCCGGAGAAAGCAGGAACAGGCGGTTCAACTCTTCGCGCACGCGATCCCGTTCGCGTAAGAGGCCTAGCGCAGCGGACTGAGCCATCTGGGCTTCCCGAGCCCGTCCCACCGCCGTCTGTGCTAAGTAAACGTTGATGCCGATGATGAGTGCCAGCACTACGCCCATCCCGAGCAGCAGATCCGGAGCATTCGACCTCAAGCTGGCGATCCATCCCGCGCTCGGACAAACCTCTAAACGAAAGTTGGTGTCATCGTAGCGTTGCTCAAGGACATGCTTGAAACGCAACTCGACCGGGTCTTCACACACCCTCCCGCGCGTCGAGTAAAGCAATTGCCCATCACCGTAAACGGCCACCCGAAACTCGTTACCCGTTTGAGCCAGTGCGGCGTCGAAAAACTTGGTTGCATCCACCAACGCTACCAGGTAGCGCTTCGAGTCCGCGCCCAAGGGCACTATGATTTGGAAATCGTGGGTACCGGGAACCCAGTCCGCGCTGAGGAGCTCGTGAGGGTGCGTTCGCAACCAACGGCCCAAATGCTGACAGGTTTCCGCATCATAGCCCCACGGCCGGTTTAGCAAGCCACGATACGCCGGCTTGACCAGCTGCCACGCACTCTGGCAATCCACGTGAAGCACACCGAGGCCAACAATACTGGGCTGTGAATTCAGAACCGCTTCCAACCATTGCTTCTCGTCGCCCTGCGGGACTCCCGACGGAGGCAAGACCGCAGCCCAGCCTCGAACCAACAAGATCTGCTCCTCGATCTGCCTTAGCAAAAGCCTCCGGTAGTGCCGCGTCTGGGAAGAAACCACATAGCGGATCTCCCTTTCTTGTTGCAGCTTCAGCGACCGCCAAAGTCCCAGCACCGCGACCAAAATCACCAGAGCATGAACAAGGGCCAGTTTGGGAGAAGGAAAGCGAGACAACCGTTTGGAAGCCCTCGATCCACTCCACAGCAAGGCCAGGCCGGAGCTCAGCAAAATGACGGTTAGCGACGATGCTAGGCCCAAGGGGTGGACGAGAGCCGGCCCGCTTGCCTCCCGCCAGGCCACCATAAACGGAGCCAACCCAAGTGTAGGACCGGTTGCTCCACCTAGCGCCGAACCTACCTCGCCGAGGGAGGACGCCCACACAGTCCCGATCAGCGCAGCGCCTCGGACGAACACCCTCAGCGAGCGACCCGAGTGGAGTTCGTCGGCAAGGTCCGAGCCTTTAGCGGCGGATTGCTCACGCAGTCTCAGGTCCCCGCTCTTGGCGGCTGCAGGGATGGAGCTCAGAACTCTTCTGATTACGGCTCCGACTTTGCCACCGCGACGGGAGGCAACGCTACCGTCGGTTAGGCTCAACAGGGCACTGTGCGCCCACACCCCTAACCGGGCATGGCTCCGGGCGGCCTTTGTAAGCCCCTCCATGTCTCCCAACTTTCCAGGCCAAGCCAGCCAGCCCCACAACAGGCCGCCTGGAGCCGATGAGACAGGGGCCCATGGCATGGCGTCCCTCCAGATCGTGAGCCATCCCGGCTGCGCCTGCCGCGCACCTCGTAGATGCTCCGATCGTTGCTCAGTACTACCTCGCTAAAAATATCGGACGCATAGCCCGCCTCGCTACTCCTTAGCTTTAAGGCACGCCAGTCCCCTAAACCCCACAAGCAAGCACCTCCGCAATCCTGTCCGGGTCGTTGGGAACCACAATGGGCCGATTAGCAAACTGCCCAGCTACGCGACGACCGGAAGGGGTAACCAACTGCCCGGTGTGGTAGCGATAGATATAATCCGGGTCTTTCAACAAATTCCCCGTCAATATGGCCACCACCTCAGCCTCCCGGTCGATCACACCACGAGCCACCAACTTCCGGATCCCAGCAAGCGTTGCCGCGGATGCGGGCTCGCACCCTATCCCCGCCCGGCCAATCTGAGCTTTCGCATCGGCGATCTCCTCCTCACTAACCTTCTCTACCACCCCGTTCGACTGGGTGACCTCATACCAGGCCTTTGGCCAAGAGACCGGCGCGCCGATGCGGATAGCGGTGGCCAGCGTCTCTGGGTTCCTTACCGGACAAAATTCCCCTCGCCCTCTCCGCTGAGCAAACTCATAAAACGGCGCTGCCCCTTCGGCCTGGATGACCGCCAGCCGCGGCAACCGATCAATCAGGCCTAGGGCACGCATCTCCCTGAAGCCTTTGCCTAAGGCAGCCGTGTTCCCCAAGTTACCCCCGGGCAAGACAACCCAGTCAGGTACGCGCCAATCCCGCTGGTCCATTAACTCCACTGCGATCGTTTTCTGGCCTTCGACTCGAAACGGGTTGATCGAGTTCAACAAATAGATCCCCAGGCGTTCGGCCAGCTTTCGTACCAACGCCAAGATCTCGTCGAAGTTCGCCTCCACCTGCAGCGTCAATGCCCCGTACTCCAACGCCTGAGCGAGCTTCCCGAAAGCGATGTTGCCGTGTGGCACGAAGATGATCGGCTGCAGTCCCGCAGCCGAGGCGTACGCAGTCATGGAGGCCGACGTGTTTCCGGTCGAAACGCACGCCACACGCCGCATACCCAACCGAAGGGCCTGAGCCACGCCACACGTCATGCCGTTGTCCTTGAACGAACCGGTAGGGTTGAAGCCCTGATGCTTGAAGCTGATGGTTTTCAGGCCGGCATAAGCGGCCGCGCGCGCTGACTCCAACAAGGGCGTGTTTCCTTCTCGAAGAGTGACCACGTGTCGGTAATCGTTCAAAAACGGGATCAGCTCACGATACCGCCATACCCCACTCTGATCCAGGGGCGTCTCATTCATGCGACGCTCCCGCCAAAGCCGCTTCATCACCGCGGGATCGAAGTCCCAGTCCTGGTAATCCACTTCCAGCAGGCCCCCGCACCGCGGGCAGCTGTAAAGGACTTCCGTGATGTCATAGGTTGCGCGGCAAGCCTGATCAAAACACACCAAACGTGCTTCCATGGCCGAACCCCGATTATACTGACCCCAGGGTTCTCAACCCATGCTCGTCGTGGAGTTCGAAAAAGGAACCGTGGTGCTCAAGCAAGCGCCGATGCCCAAGCGTAGGCCTGGAGAAGCGCTCATCCGGCTTTTGGCGGCCGGCATTTGCAACACGGACCTGGAACTGTTGCGCGGCTATTACAACTTCCAGGGCCGGCCAGGTCACGAATTCGTGGGAGAGGTTGTGGAGAGCTCGACTCCAGAGCTCGTCGGTCAGCGAGTGGTTGGCGAGATCAACATCGGGTGTGGGCGTTGCTCATTATGTCGCGCAGGTGACCCACGACATTGCTCTAGCCGCCGTGTCCTCGGCATCCTAAACTACCCTGGGGTATTCGCCGAATACTTCACCCTGCCCGACCGCAACCTGCACGTCTTGCCCCGCACCATCCCTACAGACCACGGCGTATTTGTCGAACCCCTAGCCGCAGCCAACGAGATTCTCGAACAAGTGCGCATCCCAAAAGGCGCTCCTGTAGCCGTGCTCGGCGATGGCAAGCTCGGTTTGCTGATCGCGCAAGTCCTGACTGCTCACGGCGCCGAAGTTCACCTGTTCGGCCGCCACCCCTCCAAACTTGCCCTGGCACGACGGTGGAAAATCCGCACCAGGCTCTCCAGCCAGGGGCCGGCCAAGGCAGCTTTCCAATGGGTAGTTGAAGCGACCGGTTCACCAGAAGGATTAGGGGCAGCTCTCGAGCTGGTCCAACCGCGGGGAACGATTATTGCCAAGACCACCCTCCATGGAGCAGTCCCACTGGACATCAGCCGAGTCGTGGTCAATGAAGTCACGATTGTGGGGTCCCGTTGCGGTCGTTTCCCGCCGGCCATTCGCCTGCTTCAACGCCGGAGCGTGGACGTAGCACCTTTGGTCACTGCCCGCATGCCCCTTTCACAAGCCCAGGAGGCGTTCCAGCTCGCCGCGGAACCAGGCACGTTGAAAGTCCTGCTCGTGCCCGACGGGACTATATGACCACCACTCCGGAACCAGGGCCGGCAGGCTGCTGCTGAGTGAGGCAATGCGGGCCACCCTCCCCTAACACCAAGTCCCGGCTGTATAGCCCGACCACTTGCCGATCCGGGAACGCACGGGCCAGAGTGTCCAGTGCGACGCGATCCTCGGGGTCGTTGAATACTGGAACCACAACCAACCCGTTGGCGATGTAAAAGTTGAGATAACTCGCCGGAAGCCGCTCCCGGGCGAAGTAAACAGGGGCTGGCATGGGCAGGCGCACCAGTTCCAAGCCCCGCCGGACACACCAGGATTCAAGTACTCGCCAGTTGGCTTGCAGACGGGCGCAGTCAGGATGGCGAGGATCCTCAGCATAAGCCGCAGCCACCCGCTTAGGTCCAATGAACCGTGCGACCTGATCCACGTGGCCGCCCGTCTCGTCATCCCCCAAACCCCACGGCAGCCAGATCACATCTTCCACCCCAAGGTACGCGCGGAACAACTGTTCCCACCGACCACGATCGATCCGCCAGCGCCGCCCAATCCGCCCTAGCAAGCATTCCTCGGTGGCTAACAATAACCCCTGCCCATTCACATCGATGGCTCCGCCTTCGAGCACTGCTCCGCAGTGGAGCCACTCGCAACCCAACGCCTCTGCAATTTTCCGCGCGACATGGCGATCGTGCTGGGTCCGGAACCGGCCCCAACCGTCGAAGTCCCAACCTGCTACTGCCAGCCGGCCATCCTGACCCAGGACGAACATCGGCCCACTGTCCCTCAGCCAATTCCGATCGGTCGGGCAGTGGAAAAAACGAACCTGGGAGAGCGCCACGCCCGCCTTTTCCAAAGTGGTTCGGGCCACAAGCTCCACTTCTCGGCCTGGCACCACCAACCTCACGGGCTCCGCTCCGGCCACCAAACGCACCAGCTCCACAAACGACCATAAGGCTGGAACAAACTTCCCTGGCCAGTCGGACCGCCGCACAGGCCAAGCCATCCAGGTGGCCTCGTGGCGCTCCCACTCGGCTGGCATACGCCAGCCAGTTGCCACAACGGGCGAATCCACCCCCTTTGCACCTACGGCTACTCCGCCCATCGCCTCAGCAACACTTCGTAAAGATCCACGCGGCGATCTCGCAGAAACGGCCAACCACGACGCGCCCGTTCAATAGCGTCCAGTCCGCAGCGGACGACTAACAAATCCTCGGCGTCGGTCGCCGCCTCCCCCAACAATTCCCCTTCCGGCGAAAACACACAGGAGCTTCCCCAGAATTCCACGCTCTCGGTCCCTTCGCCCTCTCGACCCACACGGTTAACGGCTGCCACGTACAAGCCATTCATGATCGCCTGCGCACGGTGGACCGTCTGCCAGGCGAGCCTCTGCCGTTCGCCTTCAGTGGCCTTCTCCGAAGCTAACCATCCAATGGCCGAGGGGTAGAAAATGATGCTGGCCCCATGCAAGGCCACCGCTCGCGCCGCCTCTGGAAACCACTGGTCCCAGCAGATCAACACCCCTACTGGCCCGTAGCGCGTGGCAAAGCTGCGAAACCCAGTGTCGCCGGGAGCGAAGTAGTACTTTTCATAAAACAGCGGATCGTCCGGAATGTGGGCTTTCCGGTATACCCCAGCGATCGATCCGTCCGCGTCCAATACCACGGCTGTGTTGTGATACAAGCCCGGCGCCCGACGCTCAAATACAGGGACCACCAGCACGACACCCAACTCTGCCGCTAGTTGGGAGAACCGCTCTGTCGTCGGCCCAGGGATCGGCTCGGCTAAGCAAAACGCCGCCTCGTCGTACTGGCGGGGGAAATACGTCGTACGGAACAGTTCCGGAAGACAGATAACCTGAGCGCCCCGGTGGGCAATCTCGCGGATCTTCCAGGCCGCTTTCTCCACATTGATCGCTGGATCCCTGGCCGCGGCCATTTGAACCAGGCCGACGACCAGCTCTCGGTGTTTCATCCCTTAGAGTTCACCCCGCTTGTCACCCCACCACTTCCAAAATAAGTTCCTTGGCTTCCGAGGGCTGGTTGGAGATACGGAATGCATCTTCGACCGCTTGTGCGGCCTCTTGTAACTGGTCGTTATCGGTGTAATACAAACGGCACAGCACCGAGCCCGCCTCCACTCGCTGGCCCACCTTCACTTCCAGCACTATCCCCACAGCGGGATCAATGCGCCCTTTCGGATTGTCCGGGCTGGCCCCGATCATAGCCGCCGCCCGGGCAATATCCTCGGCATCGATAGCACTGACCCAACCGGCTCGAGGAGTCACCACCTCCTGCGCCCCTAAGGCGTTGGGCAACAACTCAAAGCGGTCCAGTACCCGCGGATCGCCACCTTGCGCCTCGATCACGTCCTTCAACTTGCGGTAACCAGAGCCGTCCAACAATTTCGCCTGGGCCATCTCTCGCGCCTCGCGAGTCGTTGCCGTGATCCCAGCCAAGTAAATCATGCGCGCTGCCAGCTCTACAGAAAGCTGGGTTAGGTCCGTCGGCCCCACATTCTGTAAGGTCTGAGAAACTTCCATGATTTCCAGCGCATTGCCAATGGCATAACCTAGCGGCTGGTTCATGTCGGTGATCAAGGCCTGAGCCCGCTTGTTCCGTCGCCGGCAAATAGTGACCATCAGCTGGCCTAAGCGGCGCCCGTCGATCTGCCGCTTGACCAAACTTCCCGCCCCCACTTTCACATCAAAAGCGTACCCATCGACTCCATACGCCAGTTCCCGAGCCATGATGCAAGCAGCCAGCAACGGGACAGACTCGGCAGTCGCAGTGGCTTCCCGAAGCATTTGCAGCTCCCGTTCCCGGGGTGCCACGTCCGCTGTGGGCTCCGCAAAACATAACCCTAGTTGGTTCAGCTGGGTCCGTAACTCATCGAAACTCAGCTTGGTACGAAATCCCGGGATCGACTCCATCTTGTCCAAAATGCCGCCGAACCGACCCCGGGCACGGTCCCCGAACATCGGCACCACAACCCCTGCCGCTGCCGCCAGCGAAGCGGCTACGATCCCGGCCTTATCCCCTACACCCCCCGTAGAGTACAGGTGGACTTTTGCTCCGGGCACCGCGGATAACTCGATCGAATTCCCCGTTCCGAATAGGTACGCTGCCAGGGCGTCGACTTCCCGGTCCGTCAGGCCGTGGTGGTAGACCGCCATCAGGAACGCACCCATTTGATAGTCGGGCACGGCGCCCCGGAAATAGGCGTCAAAAAACTGCACGATTTCCTGCTGGCTTAGTTCCTCGCCATCTCGCTTGCGCTCAATTAACTCCGCTGCTTCCATAACAAAACCTCAGCCTAGCACTGCTTGCCCTTTCAGGCAATCAAGCGTAAGGCGTCAACTGCGAACTCCACCATCGCCCTTTCCTCCTCTCGCGGCCCCCTCCCGCTGGCCAATTCCACTCCGCTGCCGAGACCACCCCGACTCCGCCGCGACTCAGCCCCTCCTCCGCCCGGACTTAGTCCGCCATTTGCGTGACCGTAGGCAGCGGCACGCGATAGTGGCCGCGGAAAATTTCGCCCATGAGTTCGAGGGTCTCTTCATGGATCAACCCGTTGGTCACCAGGATGTGCGGGGCATCCAAGCGGAAGGGGCGCCCTTTCAAATCCGTTACGCGGCCGCCAGCTTCCTCAACCATTAGGACTCCTGCCGCCATGTCCCAGGGATTCAGGCCGAACTCCCAAAATCCGTCCAGGCGGCCGCTAGCCACGTACGCCAAATCCAACGCTGCCGAGCCCGCGCGGCGAACCCCGTGGGATAACATGGCCACCTGGTGGAAGAAATGCACATTGACGTCCCGGTGCCGACGCCAGGTCGGGAAGCCCGTCGCAAAAAGTGCTTCCTTGAGCTTGCCCACTCGAGACACGCGGATGCGATGGTGATTCAAGTAAGCCCCGGCGCCTCGTTCGGCGGTGAACAGTTCGTGGCGGGTCGGGTCATAGATGACGCCGACGATCAGCTCCCCGGCCCGCTCAAGAGCTAGCGTGACATTGAAAACCGGGAAGCCATGGGCAAAGTTCGTCGTGCCATCCAATGGATCCACATACCAGCGATACTCAGACGTACCCGCGTGCGCGCCAGTCTCCTCAGCCACGATCGCATGGTGAGGAAAGCGTGCTCGCAACCGCTCCACAACCAGCGTCTCTGAAGCCCGGTCAGCCTCGGTGATCAGATCATAGGGGCGCTTGTATTCATAACTGACGCGCCGCTCGAAATAGCGCGCCAGGACAGCTCCAGCTTCTTGGGCAATCTCGATGGCGGCTTCGAGAAACGAACTCATTCAGTCCCTTCACTCGTCGACGCGCCAGGCTGGTCGAGCTCGTACAGATAGTCGATGTCGTGCTTGAAGATGAACAAGTTCGGCTGGTTGTCGCGAGTCAGGCGAATGAAGGAGGCATCGTAATACTCGATAACACCCGTCACTAGCTCGCTGCCCGCCAGGCGGATGGCTACGGGAATCTTGTTGTCGATCAGGTACTTCAAATACCGGACTTCTTCGAAAGTTTGCTCCGGCGGACGCTTCTTCTTTGCCTTGACCTTACTCACCAGAAGTCCTCACCGAATCGGGATCCAGAACTCAACTGCGGTCAACAGAATAGCGTCTCTCGACGCCGTTATCTCCTATAGTAGCCGCTGCGCGCCAACACCTGCAAACCACTACGCCGCACCTCCACCCGAATCGGATGGAAGCCTCCAGGCTGCTCCGGCACACCGCGCGGGTAATAGCCCAGCAAATACTGCGCCCGCATTTCCTCCAGCACACCGCCCAGCGCCACGCGCAAGCCCGGTAAGTCAAAAGCCTTGAACACGCGCCCCCCTGTGGAAGTCGCTAACGAAATCAACGCGTGCTCTCCTGCCAAATGCCGACCCGCCTCGCTTGAAACCGGCACCAGGAGGATCCCGTAGACCACCGCATCCGCCTTGTGGGCTGCCTGCAAAGCCTCTTGGAAAGTCCGGACACTGGTCGTGTCAGCCCCGTCAGTGACCAGTAAAATCAGATGTCGTCCTGGACGGTCCTCTAAAGCCCGGCTGGCGAACCAAACTGCATCATAAAGAGACGTCCCTGCACCTGTTCTCAACCGACTGGCCAGGCGTGCGAGTCGCCGGTAATCTCGGGTGAATCCCGTCTCGGCCACGACGTCGTGGCAGAACGTGTACAAAGCCACCGCATCACGGGGGTGCCCACCCTCTAGCAAAACTTCCAGAAATTCCCGGACCACCGCTTGCCCTTCACGAAGCTTCACCGCCACCGAGGCGCTCACATCGATCAGCAGGACCACCGAAACGGGCAGCTCCGAACTTCGCTCAAACAAGGCGATTTCCTGTAGGATCCCGCTATCGTACACCTGGAAGTCCTCACGGTTCAGATCCCCGACTACGGCGCCACTCTCATCCCGGACCGTGGCTAGGATCCTCACCAGGGAGACTTCCACTCGGAAGTGAGGCTCCTGTTGGGCCACCACCCAACCCGGCCACAACCCGCTCGCCACCCAAAAAGCCGCGCACGCCCGCTTCAACCTTCCAAACCCCGCAGATCCCACTGCCCCTCAGTCCAGACTTCGCCGTCCGCAAAGTACTCCTTCTTCCAGATGGGCACAGCGTGCTTGATCCGTTCGATGGCTTCCTGGACCGCTTGAAAAGCCGCGGCACGATGCGCCGCCGAGGCGATAATCACAACTGCGGCTTCACCGATCTCCACCCGACCGAGCCGGTGTACGACCGCCAACCGCGTGATCGGGTAACGGGAGCGAAGCCACCGACCCAACCGCACGAGAACCTTCAGTGCCAGCGGCTCATAGGCCTCGTATTCAAGAAATCGTGTCGCCCTTCCCCCGCTTTGATTTCGCACCACACCCTCGAACACCACCACAGCCCCATCGCTGTCAGTGCGAACCCGTCGACGGATTTGAGCCAGGTCGATCGGCCCGCGCGTGAGCGCGAAAAAGCTCCCATCTTCGGTGCTGACTTCTGCGTAAGCACTACCTGAGCCCCCGCTTACCGGCGGGAGAAAGGCGATCTCGTCACCGGGCTGGACCAGCTCCGTCCAATCCGCGAACTCTTGATTTCGGGCCACCATGACCGAGGCGGCGAACTGCCGCAGCTCCGGATAGCGCCTCGCGTAATGCTCCCACACGGCGCGCACGTCCATGCTCCCCTCGATCGGTAGCCCATCCTCCGCACACCCCACTACGTCTTTCAGCCGGCCAAAAAACAAAATGCGTGCTTGCACCCCTTCGACCTTGCCTTCATGCTAGCAAACCCCCGTGTCCGGCCCGGAGGGGATGCTTGTTTCGATGCGCGGGCAGCCAGGCTAGGCGCGCAAGCGGACGCGAGCCGCTTCCGCCTGGACGATCTCTGGATAGTGCTCCACCATCCAGCGGTACGTTTGCTCCAGCCCCTGCCGCAACCCAATGCGAGGCTGCCAGCCCAATGCCCGCAACCGGCTGACGTCCAGTAGCTTCCGAGGAGTCCCATCTGGCATCGACGGGTCGAATACGACCCGCCCTTCAAACCCCACCACTTGCTGGATCAACTCCGCTAGTTCCCGAATGGTGATGTCCTCTCCGGTGCCCACATTGATGATGGCTTCGTCGTCGTAGTGCAGCATCAAGAAGATTGCCGCGTCGGCCAGGTCGTCCACGTGCAGGAACTCCCGCCGCGGATTCCCAGTCCCCCAGACCACCACCTCGGAAGCACCCGAGACTTTGGCCTCATGGAACTTGCGGAGCAATGCGGGGACCACGTGCGAGGTTTCAAGGTCGAAGTTATCGCCAGGACCATACAGGTTCGTGGGCATCAGGCAGATGCCTCGAAACCCATACTGCCGCCGGTAAGCTTGAACCATCATCAGCCCGGCAATTTTCGCGATCGCATACCACTGGTTGGTCTCTTCCAATGGCCCCGTCAACAACACTTCTTCCCGCATCGGCTGTGGTGCAAGCCGCGGATAAATACACGAAGAGCCAAGGAAAAGCAGCTTGCGCACTCCATACCGCCAGGCAGCGTGAATCACATGGGTCTGGATCTCCAGGTTCTCGTAAATGAATTCCGCGGGATAGCTGCGGTTGGCATGGATCCCTCCTACCCGAGCCGCAGCTAGAAACACGTACTCCGGACGTTCCTGAGCGAAAAATCGATTTACTGCCGCCTGGTCGATCAAGTCCAGCTCTTGCCGGGTGCGCAAAATTAGGTTTGTGTACCCCAACTGCCGCAACCGGCGACAAATGGCTGCCCCCACCATCCCCCGATGCCCGGCCACGTAAATTTTGCTTGCCCGCTCCATGAACTCCTCCCTGCGGGCTACAGCTATTCACGGCGTCGCCGTGCCTGGCAAAACCACTGTATGCCCTGCCTCTCGAAGCGTTCGCTCCCGAGCCGCCAGTTCCAAGTCGTGTTCCACCATCATCTGGATCAATTCACGAAAGCGAACCTTCGGCTCCCACCCGAGTTTCTTCCGTGCTTTGGTGGCGTCGCCCAGCAAGTGGTCAACCTCTGTGGGGCGGAAATACCTGGGATCCTGTTCGACATAGTCTCGCCAATCCAAGCCCACATAGCCAAAGGCCACGTCCAACAACTCCCGGACCGAATGGGATTCACCGGTGGCAATCACGTAATCGTCGGGTTCATCCTGCTGGAGCATCAGCCACATGGCCTCTACGTAATCGCCGGCATAACCCCAGTCTCTCCGCGCGTCCAAGTTCCCCATGTACAGTTTCCGTTGCAACCCGTGCACAATTCGTCCCACCGCGCGCGTCACCTTCCGCGTCACGAATGTCTCGCCTCTCAATGGGGACTCATGATTGAACAGGATCCCATTACAAATGAACATCCCGTAAGCTTCGCGGTAGTTCACCGCGAACCAGTGCGCAGCTACTTTTGAGACCGCATAGGGGCTGCGGGGGTAAAATGGCGTCCTCTCATTCTGGGGAGGCGGCGAGGCCCCAAACATCTCTGAAGAACCCGCTTGATAAAACTTCACCCGCTTGCCCGCTTCCTGCTGAAACTCTCGGACCGCCTCCAACAGCCTCAGCGTACCCAGGGCCACCGTGTCGGCCGTGTACTCCGGTTGGTCGAACGAGACCCGCACATGCGACTGGGCCGCAAGGTTGTACACTTCGTCGGGATTAGCCAGCCGCAGCACGCGACGCAATACGGTACTGTCGCTCATATCGCCGTAATGCAGGAATAAGCGCACCTCCGGCTCATGCGGATCCCGGTAAATGTCGTCCAAGCGCTCAGTGTTGAACGTGCTGGCCCGGCGGATAATCCCGTGGACCACGTACCCCTTGCCCAACAGCAAGCGTGTCAAGTAGGCCCCGTCCTGCCCAGTGATACCCGTAATCAGTGCTACTTTCCTCATATCCTCCTCCCAGCTGGGCCCAAGCCGAGGCCCAACTGCCTAAGCACTCCCCGTACTCTGCTCCGGCCGGGTCCTGTCCAGGCACCGCCCGGACTCAAAGCGGCAGGATCACCTCGTGGACCGGATCGAATCGCACCCGCCGCTTTTGCACATAGGCGATATTGCCCAGGTGTGAAGCCTGGGCCGACCGGTGGCCGATTAGTACGTCAGCATTGGGCAGCTTGCGCGTGCGCACACACTCCAGGAAATTCCGGACATGATCCAAAGTGAAGTCGTAGCGCTGAGCTTCGACAATGGTTGGCTGCGCGCCTTTCTCGGCCGGGTGGAACTCAAATCGTTCGCGGCTGATCCACAACCTGCCTTGCGTCCCACAGAACTCAATAGCCGCACCTCGCACTCCCGGGGCCAGAGTGGCTTCGAAGGTTACGGTGAATTCACCTGGGTACTCGAGTAAGACGTTGATCGTGTCCGGAGCCGTGCGTCCGTCCTTGTAGTAGTAGACGCCCCCGGCTGCCACCGCCGAAATGGGGATGTCCTGACCCATGAACATGTGCACCACATCGATCCAGTGGGTAAACAGGTCCGTGATTTGGCCCCCACCGAAGTCCAGGTAGGCTCGCCAGTTCCAGTACTGTTGTGGGTCCCACTCCCGCCAGGGTACAGGGCCCAGGAACCGCGCCCAGTCCAAATTGGAAGGCTTCTGCTTGAGATACTCAGGCGCCCTACGCAGGTGGTAAGCATTGCCGTGCCACCAAGTGCGCACCAAAGTAATCTTGCCCAGCCGCCCTGTATCGAGATACTCGGCTTTGGCTTGCAGATAGTGTGGCCCAGAGCGCTGTTGCATCCCGACCTGACAGATCCGCCCGTTGACCCGTGCCGCCTTGATGATCGGAGGGCCTTCCTCGATGGTACGGGTCAAAGGTTTCTCCACGTAGACATCCTTGCCCGCGTTAAGAGCATCGATAGTGGTCTGCGCGTGCCAATGATCGGGCGTGGCGTTGAGCACGATGTCCAGCTCTTTGTGCTCCAGGAACTTGCGATGATCCGTGTAGGTTTTCGCCCGCGGGGCCAAGCTCTGGGCTCGATCTAACTGCGCCCCGTAAATGTCACATAAGGCTGTGACCTCGACCGTGGGGTCCTTCTGGAACAATTGCATGACCCAGCGCCCGCGGTCTCCGGTGCCCAACACGCCAAGGTAGATACGGTCGTTGGCACCAAGAATCCGACTATACGAAGCAGCCGTCAACCAGGCCGCGCTCTTGGCAGCCCCAGCCAGGAAGCTTCTGCGCCCGAGTGCCTCAACCATCATGTGCGACATTATACCCCGCAAACCCACTACTTCTATGGATCGTGTCTGTTCCTGGTCGGAGCGTCCTGGTCATTGTAGGTTCGATCTTGCTTGCGGGGGGAAACCTGGCACAGGGGCGTCCCCCCACCATTGCTTCTGCCTCGAAACCCAAGCAAACCTCCCCTCCTCCCGACGACTCCACGCTAGCAGAAGCCGTCCGCCGCGCCATTGGCCGGTCGAAAATCCGAATTGACGGGTTGCGGGTCCGCGCTGAGCGCGGCGTGGTCATTCTGGAAGGCCGAGCTGACGTGGTCCAACATAAAGCCGTAGCTACTCGTTTAGCCAAGCGGGCTGGGGCCCGGTGGGTAGACAACCGGATTCAGTTGACCGAGGCAGCTCGCCAACGTCTTGCCCGGAGGCAGCCCCGGACCCAGCCGCGTAAGGTCGGGGTGGAGTTTCGCCCGCCTGGGGTGGCTCTGCAGCCCACCAAGCGCAGCGCCGGGGCAGCTAAACGGGTTACCGGAGGGCAGCCGTGATAGAATGCATTTGTTCAACGTGGCGATCCGGCTGTCCTTCTCTGCTAACCCACTGATTTCTTGGATCTTGTTTCTCACCTTTGCTGGGCTGTCTTCCCCACAAGCCAAGGACCGCCCGGTGGCAGTCCTCAACGGCCAGAAGTTCACAGCCGCAGACGTCGAACGACTCCTCCAGGGCCTGCCCCCGCAATTGCGCGACAAGGCCAAGGGAAACCTCCAGGAATTCCTCCATCAGTACGCGCTGTTCGCCCATTTGACCACGCTGGCGGAAAAGGAGGGCCTGCATGAGCAATCGCCCTGGGCAGAACAACTTTCCTGGCAACAGTTGCAAATTCTGGCCCAGGCAGCCATCAACGAGCGCGCCCGCCCGGGAGCAGCCAGGGTCGACTCAAGCCAGGCAAATACAGATGCTTTGAAGCAGTGGTTAGACCAGCTGCGCACGGAAACCCAAGTCAGCTTCGAAGATCCCGACTACTTAAAGCTCCCTCCGGAGCAGCTTTCCGGTGTCGCCAAGGAACGCGTGGTAGCCCGGGTGAATGGTCAGCCCCTGACGGCAGGCGAGCTGCAGCGACTGCTGACCGGTGCCGAACCCCAGGTACGCCAGAACTTTTATCAGCAACGTGAAGAGTTCTTGCGACAACTGGCTTTGATGCGACGCTTGGCCGAGATTGCCCGAACAGAGCAGCTCCACGAGAGGTCGCCGTACCGCGAGCAACTCCTGTGGGCGCGCATGAACGTGCTAGCACAGGCTCTGTTGAGCTGGCAGAGCAGCCGCATCGAAGTTAGCCCCGAGGAGGCTAGGGCCTACTATCGCCAGCGCCAGGCTGATTACGAAGCCGCACGAGTCAGGGTCATCTATCTGGCCTTCGACCCCTACGGCAAAGGAGCAACCACCCCGGACGGGAAGAAAATCCCCGCTGAACCTGAAGTTAGAAACCTGGCGCAGCAGCTT
>JAUQPO010000297.1 GCA_030550335.1 Acidobacteriota bacterium | reverse complement strand
TGAGGAAGTGGGGAGGACACGTTCCGAAAATGGATTTTGAAGAGCTTGCCCTGACGGCCGAAGTAGCGTATAGCCTCTTCCGGGCTGCACCCCATCGCCTGGCCACCCTCCAACCAGCACCCTACGCAGAGGCAAACCCCTATGTTGGGGCTGTTGGCAATCTCCAAAGCTCTCTTGAAGCCTTCGAACGTCCCAAAGATGCATCGCGGAACACCCCCCAACGGGTATACAGGGGGATCGTCAGGGTGGATGCCTATGCGGATGCCCAGCTCCTCAGCTACGGGAACGACCTTGCGGATGAAATACGTGTAATTCTCCCAAAGCTCTTGTTCGCTGTATTGGCGGCCGTGCGTCAGCGGGCCCCGGAATTCCTTGCCATTCCACCAGCCCGAAGTCGCTTTCGCAAGATCGAAAGCGCGCGCCATGGCTCCGCCACGTGTGGGCTCCCGACCCGTCGACCAGATCCCATTGCCCATGTGGGCGTAAGTCGTGTAGTAAATGCCCGCTTCAGCAATATTGCGTAAGTACTGGAGGTACTGCTCGATTTTTTGGTCTCGTCCCGGCAGGTTGAGGGTAACCTCCTCCATGTTGTGTACATCCCGATTGCCGATGTTCCAAACCTTCAGGCCTGCGGCCTCCACCCGGGCCTTGAGTCTCTTGAAATTCTCGGCTGTCGCTTCTTCACCTCCCACCCAGATCGAGACGTACTGCACCCCTAACTGCTGGGCGAATGCGAGGTCCTCATCGGTGAAATTGCTCCCTAGCTGTACAGCGATCTTGATGCCGGGCTCCGGCTTCCAGAGCTTTGCCCGGGCGGGCGGATTCGACGAGGCCAAAACGGTTCCCATGGCTAGCTTCCCAAATTCACGGCGCGTCCACTCGCTGGACATGCCTCCCTTATATCCTGGTCCCCATTCGAAGGGCAAGCCCCAATGGGATTCAGCGTTCCCCCGTCCCGTGGTAGAAGAATGAGCGGTTATGGATAACGGGAAACCGACGCGGCGCGATGTCGTGGCGGGATTAGCCGCCACCGCAATTCCACCACGAACGCCCCTTCTGCGCACCGGCTACCGGCCGAATATCATCGTCTTGCTCACCGATGACCAGCGCTGGGACACGCTCGGCTGCATGGGAAACACGCGGATACGGACGCCCAATATCGATGCGCTCGCAGCTCGGGGTGTAGTGTTTACGAATCACTTCGTGACCACCTCCATCTGCATGAGCAGCCGGGCCAGCATTTTTACCGGCCTCTACACCCGCGTCCACAAGATCAATGATTTCCGCACGGACTTCACTGAGGAACAGCTGGCTCGAACTTACCCATGCTTACTCCGCCAGGTGGGTTACCGCACCGGATTCATTGGCAAGTGGGGCGTGGGAAACCAGCTGCCTAGGGACCGCTTCGACTACTTTCGGGGCTTCGCAGGCCAGGGTCACTACTTTCCCAAATATCCGGACACCTCGGTACACCTGACCGATCTGATGGGTCAGCAAGCGCTCGAATTCCTGCGAAGTTGCTCGCCAGAACAACCTTTCTGCCTCTCGGTCAGCTTCAAGGCCCCGCACGTACAAGATGAAGATCCCCGCCAGTTTTTGTACTCGCCGAAATCTGAACACTTGTACGAAGATCTGGAGATCCCCGAACCTCTTACGGCCGACCCCCGATTCATCTCCATGTTGCCCATCGAAGTGCAGCGTTCCGAAGCACGGCGCCGCTGGGCGGTCAGGTTCTCGACCCCGGAGTTGTACGCGCTTTCGGTGAAAGGCTATTACCGGCTGATCACCGAAGTCGACGACGTGGTCGGCCGCATCCTCGAGGCGCTAGACCGTATGAAAGCCTTGGACCAGACGGTGATCCTCTTCTCCAGCGACAACGGGTTTTACCTAGGCGAGCACGGTCTAGCCGGCAAGTGGTTCATGCACGAGGAATCCATCCGAACGCCTCTGGTGATTTACGATCCCCAGTTGCCTGCTGCCCGAAGGGGAATTCGCATCCCGCAAATGAGCCTCAATATAGACTTAGCTCCCACCATCGTTGACTACGCGGGCGTCGCCAACCCGCCCTTCATGCAAGGACGAAGCCTGGTGCCGCTCATTCGCGGCGAAAAAGTGACTTGGCGGACAGAGTGGTTCTACGAGCACACTTACGAGCACGCGTGGATCCCTCGAACGGAGGGTGTGCGCACCGAAACCTGGAAGTACACCCGCTACCTCGACACCCATCCTCTTTTCGAAGAGCTCTTCGACCTGGAACACGACCCCCATGAACAGAGGAATCTCGCCCACGATCCAGCTCACCGGGACCGGCTAGAGGCGATGCGCGAACGGTGGAGGATCTGGCGCCAGGCGCTGGAAAGTTGGCGCAGCGACCGCCCGTGGCAAGATCCCGCGTGAAAACTCTGAGGTAGCTGACCCGGGGCTGTGAGGCAGTTGTGACGTAGCCGACCCGAGGAAGCTTAATGAGCTTTCTCTGAGCCGGTGCCGGCGCCGCTCCGTTGCCGGATTTTCTTCCACCAAACTTCCGGTCGTCGATCGGGCCCCAGGAAAGGATTCGGCTCAAGAAGCTTCGCATAGAGCTCGGGCCGCCGCGCTCGAATGTAACCGCGACCCGGAGCGACCTCGAGTTTTGCCGGATCCAGCGTAGCCACGACCACATCGTCGCCCAGCGCCCGGCATTCATTCAAAATCTCGCCGAACGGGTCGAGGATCATCGAGCCGCCAGGCTTGATCGTATCGCCATCGACGCCAATGGCGTTGGTGAAAATACCGTAGACCCCGTTCTCGTACACGCGAGCAGGCAGCCAGCGCATGATCCAACCTCGGCCTTTGGGCCCATCGAACTCCATGCGGCAACGCACCGGATCGAGTTCGCGGTTCTCCCAGATTTCCCGCGGCACCGTGCCTCTTCCGGGCATCGGCGAAGGGACACAACCCGTAACATGCGGCATCAGAATGATTTCAGCCCCGAGCAGCGCAGTGATCCGAACGTTCTCAGGTAGGTTGTTGTCGTAGCAGGTCAATATGCCCCATCGACAACCCAGATGGTCGAAGACCGTGAACTCGTTGCCGCAGGAAATCGCCTCATGAATGAATGCGTGGAGTTTGCGGTGGCGCGCAACCAGACCGTTGCCGTCCACCACCACATAGCAGTTATACAGCCGATCGCCGTCGCGCTCGATGAGCCCAGCAGCCAGGCTGGCACCTAAAGCGCGGGCCAGCTGGATCAGATGTTGCGTCGACGGCCCGTCCGGTACGGGCTCTGCCAGCGCCGCCAACTGATCCCCCGTAAGCGTCTCCAAAAACGTATAACCGGTGATCGAGCACTCGTGAAAGCTCACCAGCTCGGCCCCCTCGCTGACTGCACGACGAGCCAGGCGCTCGATCACCGAGAGGTTGTATGCTTTGTCGGCGTCGCGTGCCTCAAACTGGGCCGCACCGACACGAATCCGTCGCACCCCGTTCTCTCCCGAGTCAAGCCCTCAAGTGCGCTTCTTAGCCTGAGCAGCCACGGCTTCGATGGCCGCCTGCACCCGCGCTGGGTCGCCCAAGTAATAGTGAGTGATCGGCCGCAGGTTCTCGTCCAGCTCGTAGACCAGAGGGATGCCCGTGGGGATGTTCAGGTGGACGATCTCTTCATCGGAAATGTTATCCAGGTACTTGACCAACGCCCGCAAGCTGTTGCCGTGAGCAGAGATCAGCACCCGCTGGCCTTGCTTGATAGTCGGTGCAATGACCTCATGCCAGTAAGGCAAGAACCGCTGGACTGTATCTTTGAGGGACTCGGTTAGCGGCAACAGCTCGCGCGGGACATCGCGATACCGGGGATCGTTTCCGGGATACCGCGGGTCATCCGGCGTGAGCGCTGGCGGCGGCACATCGTAGCTCCGGCGCCAGAGCTTGACCTGCTCTTCGCCGAATTTTTCCGCCATTTCTGCCTTATTCAATCCCTGCAGAGCGCCATAGTGGCGTTCGTTCAACCGCCAGGACTTGAATACAGGGATCCACATTAGGTCCATGTCGTCCAGGACAATCCAGAGCGTACGAATGGCCCGCTTCAGGACCGAGGTGAAAGCCACGTCGAAGGTGAAGCCTTCCTCTTTGAGCAACCGAGCAGCCTCGTGAGCCTCCTCGATACCCCGTTCCGACAGGTCCACATCAGTCCACCCGGTAAACCGATTTTCCTTATTCCAGACGCTCTCGCCGTGGCGCAGTAGCACCAGTTTGTACATCGCTCACCTCCCCAAGCGACGGAACGCCTGCCGGCCAGCGTACTGGGCTACGGGGCCCAGCTCCTCCTCGATCCGCAGCAACTGATTGTATTTGGCGATCCTGTCAGTCCGGCTGGCAGATCCGGTCTTGATCTGACCCACCCTCGTAGCCACCGCAAAATCAGCGATGAACGTGTCTTCGGTTTCACCCGACCGGTGAGAAATGATGCTGGTGTAGCCCGCCTTGCTGGCCAGCTCGATCGCTTCGAGCGTCTCCGTCACCGTTCCGATCTGGTTGAGCTTGATAAGAATGGAGTTGG
>JAUQPO010000296.1 GCA_030550335.1 Acidobacteriota bacterium | reverse complement strand
TCCGATGATGTCTATGGCCGGGCGAAGGTCTACGAGGCCATCGTCAAAGGTGAAGCGCCGCCGGAGCCCGGTGTGCCTGAGTCGTTCAACGTCTTGATTCGTGAGCTGCAGGCGTTGTGTTTGGATGTGGAGTTGATCAAGAGGCCGCGCGAGGTGGCCGAAGCGGCTCTCGCTGCGGACTGAGTGGGGGTTTGGTGAACTCGCAGCTGGCGCCCCTAGGGGCCAGCTAGCGTGGAACCAGAGGGTCATAAGGAGGTACCTTGTACCGGTCATCGCCTTACGAAAGAGCGAATCTGATTGCCGATTTCGACGCGATTCGGATCAGCCTGGCTTCGCCGGAGAAGATCCGGAGCTGGTCGCACGGCGAGGTCACCAAGCCGGAGACCATCAACTACCGGACCTTCAAGCCGGAGCGCGACGGGCTGTTCTGCGCGCGGATTTTCGGCCCGATTGCCGACTGGGAGTGCCTCTGCGGCAAGTACAAGCGGATGAAGCACCGGGGCGTGGTCTGCGACAAGTGTGGGGTCGAGGTGACCTTAAGCCGCGTCCGCCGGGAGCGTCTGGGCCACATCGAGCTGGCCAGCCCCTGCTCTCACGTGTGGTTCTTCAAAGGGCTTCCCAGCCGGATCGGTTACCTGTTGGACATGACGCTCCGGGAACTGGAGCGGGTCCTCTATTACGAGGCTTATGTGGTGGTCGATCCCGGCGAGGTGCCCGGCTTAAACCGTGGCGAAATCATTACGGAGGAACGCAAGCGGCAACTGGAACAAGAATACCCGGAGAAGTTTGTGGCCCTCATGGGTGCTGAGGGCATCAAGGAGTTGCTGCGGCGGATCGATGTGGAAGAGCTGAGCAAACAGCTGCGGGAGGAGATGAAGAATGAAAGCTCCCAGCAACGCAAGGTCAAGCTGGCCAAGCGTCTCCGGGTGGTGGAGGCCTTCCGCAAGTCGGGCAACAAGCCGGAGTGGATGATCCTGGATGTGCTGCCGGTTTTGCCTCCGGACTTGCGCCCGTTGGTCCCGCTGGACGGCGGCCGCTTCGCGACTTCTGACTTGAACGATTTGTACCGGCGCGTCATCAACCGCAATAACCGGCTCAAGAAGCTGATCGAACTCCGTGCGCCTGACGTGATCATCCGCAACGAGAAACGGATGCTCCAGGAAGCCGTGGATGCGCTCCTGGACAATGGCCGGCGTGGCCGGGTGTTGCGCGGGGCGAATAACCGGCCGCTGAAGTCCTTGTCGGATAATCTCAAGGGCAAGCAGGGGCGGTTCCGGCAGAACCTCCTGGGCAAGCGCGTGGATTACTCGGGCCGCTCAGTGATCGTCGTGGGTCCGGAGCTGAAACTCCATCAGGCTGGCTTGCCCAAGCAGATGGCGCTCGAGCTGTTCAAGCCCTTCATCTACCACCGGCTGGAGCAGCGTGGCCACTGTACGACCATCAAGCAGGCCAAAGAGATGGTCGAGCAGCAGGATCCAATCGTTTGGGACATCCTCGAAGAAGTCATCCGTGATCACCCCATCCTGTTGAACCGTGCGCCGACGCTCCACCGCTTGGGGATTCAGGCGTTCCAGCCGGTTCTGGTGGAAGGCAAGGCCATACGCATCCACCCGCTAGTGTGCCCTGCCTTTAACGCGGACTTTGACGGCGATCAGATGGCCGTCCATGTGCCGTTATCGCCGGAAGCCCAGATCGAGTCCGCAGTGTTGATGCTGTCTTCGCATAACATCTTGTCCCCTGCCCATGGCGGGCCGCTAGCGGTGCCTACCCAGGACATGATCCTGGGCCTGTACTACTTGACCAAGGCTCGGCCGAACGCCAAAGGTTGTGGCCGGACCTTCGCTTGCCCTGAGGACGTGTTGATCGCTTTGGAGATGGGCGAGGTCGAGACCCAAACGCCCATTCGGCTGCGCTACACCGGCAAGGTCCTGGATATGGACCGTGCTTACGATAGCCAGGACATCCTTCACACCGAGCCGGTCGAGTACAACAAACAATACATGGAGACCACTGTGGGCCGCGTCATCTTCAACGACGCGCTGCCTGAGGAGATGCCCTTCATCAACGGGTTGATGAAGAAGAAGGGCATCACCCAGCTGGTCCAGTACTGCTATTCGAAGTTCGGTTTGCAGACCACCGTCGAAATGCTGGACAAGATTAAAGACCTTGGTTTCAAGTACGCGACGCTGTCCGGCATTTCGATTGGCATTGACGACATGGTTGTCCCCTCCAACAAGGACGAGCTGGTCCGCCAGGCAGAGAAGGAAGTCATGGAGGTCCAGCAGCAGTACCAGGAGGGTGCCATCACCTGGGGCGAGCGCTACAACAAGATCATCGAGATTTGGTCCAAGGTTACGGACAAGGTCTCTGAAGAAATGTTCCGCGCCATGGAAGAGGATGACCGCAAGGGCATCCTCAACCCGATCTACATCATGGCCGACTCTGGCGCGCGCGGTTCTAAGCAACAGATCCGCCAGTTGTCGGGTATGCGCGGGCTGATGGCCAAGCCTTCCGGTGAGATCATCGAAACGCCCATTACCGCCAACTTCCGTGAAGGACTCAACGTCCTGCAGTACTTCATCTCTACTCATGGCGCCCGCAAGGGCTTGGCGGACACCGCTTTGAAGACGGCCGACTCCGGGTACTTGACGCGCCGGCTCGTCGATGTGGCTCAGGACGTCATCGTCACGGAGTACGACTGCGGAACCACGGACGGAATTTACGTCGAGCCGATCATCGAATCGGGTGAAGTGATCGAGCCTTTGCGGGACCGCATCGTAGGCCGCGTAGCTTGCGAGGATATCCGCGACTACGAAGGCAACATCATCGTACGAGCCAACCAGGAGATCGACGAAGAGTTGGCGGCTGCTGTGCAAGCGGCGGGCTTGGAGCGAGTCAAGATCCGTTCGGTGCTGACCTGTGAATCCCGCCGCGGCGTCTGCCAGCTCTGTTATGGCCGGAACCTAGCTACGGGCCGCCTGGTCGAGCGCGGCGAGGCTGTGGGCGTCATCGCGGCACAGTCCATCGGCGAGCCGGGTACGCAGCTTACGATGCGCACCTTCCACGTGGGTGGTGCTGCGACGGGTCAGGCCGAGCAGTCCAAACAGGAAGCTCGCTCGGATGGCTATGCCAGGTACATCAATATCAACACCGTTTTGAACGCCAAGGGTGAGCGCATCGCTATGAACCGGAACGGTATCCTGGCCGTCGTCGACGAGCGAGGACGGGAGCGCGAACGCTACCAGGTGGTTTACGGTGCGAAGCTTCTTGTGGAGGATGGTGCTCCGGTCAAAGCGAACCAGACGCTCCTCGAGTGGGATCCGTACACCTTCTCCATCCTGACGGAGGTCAGCGGCGTTGTTGAGTTCCGAGATTTGGTCCCCGGCGCCACGATCGAGGAACGCGTGGATGAGATCACTGGCTTGTCCCAGTGGGTCGTCATCCCATCCAGCGACGAGAAGCTGTTGCCAGCCATCGTCGTTCGGCAGGACAATGGCGCTGAAAAGCTTTACCTAATGCCGACTAACGCTCACCTGATGGTGAGCAACAATCAGCGGGTGCATGCCGGCGACGTACTGGCCAAGATCCCGCGCGCAATTACCAAGACGAAGGACATCACAGGCGGTTTGCCGCGAGTTGTTGAGCTGTTCGAGGCGCGGCGGCCGAAGGACGCAGCGCGCATCGCCGAGATCAACGGGATCGTGCGCTACGGCGAGGTGACGCGAGGCGTTCGCAAGATTTACATCGAGGGTGAGCAGGGCGAAACCCGAGAGTACGAGATTCCGCGTGGGGCGCACGTGAGTGTTCAGGACGGCGAGCGGGTCAAGGCAGGTGATCCGTTGATGGACGGCCCGCGCGATCCACACGAGATCTTGCGCGTGCTCGGTGAGAAGGAATTGCAGAAGTACCTGGTCAATGAAATTCAGGAAGTCTACCGCCTGCAGGGCGTCAGCATCAACGACAAGCACCTGGAAGTCATCGTCCGACAGATGATGCGGTGGGTCGAGGTGGAGGATCCGGGCGACACTGAGTTCCTACCCGGTGAGATCGTTGACAAGTTCAAGTTCCGCGACGAGAACGCTGCGGTGGTGCGTGCTGGCGGGCGCCCAGCAACCGGTAAACCGGCCTTGCTCGGGATTACAAAGGCGTCGCTATCGACGGACTCATTCATCTCTGCCGCTTCGTTCCAAGAAACCACGCGAGTCCTCACCGAGGCTGCTGTCAGTGGCAAGGTGGATTACCTGCGAGGCCTCAAGGAGAACGTCATTGTGGGACGGTTGATCCCAGCCGGCACCGGTATGGAGTACTATCGCCGTGTGAAGATCCAAGGCGAGGAGCTCGAGGAAGAACTTCTGCCGGAGTTGGCTTTCGCAGAACCGTTCGGCACGTTCGCCGAGCGCTCTACACCACCGTACGGGCCACCGTTGGGCGGTACGAGGAGCTCCTCAGAGGAACGTTTGGGCGAGGATAGTTTTGAAGACGCCTCGCTCGACTGACGAATCGTAGGGTGCTCCGTGCCAGGCCGGAAGCGCCTTGCCAGGTGCTCCTA
>JAUQPO010000295.1 GCA_030550335.1 Acidobacteriota bacterium | reverse complement strand
CGACCACTACCGTACCTGGTTCACAATTGCGGGCCTCGATCATAGTCGACGGCGTGGTCTCGAGCCGGACGATTCGAAAGTTCATCAGAGCACCTGCGTAATCCGGAAATTCAGGTTGGCCGCCGGGGCAGAATGTGTGATGGCGCCCACGGAGATAAAATCGGCCCCCGTCAGAGCGTACTGCCTCACGTTCTCCAGCGTAATCCCGCCGGATAGTTCCACGCGCGCCCTACCGGCGATGTATTGAATCCATTCGCGAGCCTGGTCGGGCGTCAGGTTGTCCAGCAGCAGGTGGTCAGCGCCGGCGGCTAGAGCTTCCTCTAACTCCTGACGTGTGCTCACTTCGATTTCCACTGGGAGGCCGGACTTTCGAGCTGCTTCGATGGCCTGGCGCACGCCTCCAGCAGCGACGATGTGATTGTTCTTGATCAGGATGGCGTCGTATAGACCCATACGGTGATTGCGGACTCCACCCGCCGCCGTAGCCCACTTCTCGAGCCGGCGAAGTCCCGGCGTGGTCTTGCGCGTATCCAAGATGACGCATCCCGTGTCAGCCACCGCTTCCACGTAACGGCGCGCGAGGGTAGCTATACCGCTCAGGTGTTGGAGGAAGTTCAACGCCACGCGCTCGCATTCGAGCAGCGTCCGCGTGCGACCGCGCACAGTGGCGATACAGGCACCCTTCAGGACCAGTTCTCCTGAGCGTGCGTGTAACTCTAGATCGTCGACCCCCCCACGCAGCTCGTACAACGGCCCCAGCAACTCCACACCCGCCAGGACCAGGTCCTGCTTTGCGAAAAATTTCCCTTCCGCTTTCTGCTGGGTTGGTACGCACCAACTGGAGGTAACGTCGCCTGGGCCGATGTCCTCCTCCAACGCCCGGCGCAGCAGGTCACGAATTTCGGGAAGATCGACGTCGAAGGTCACGGTAGGTTTTGAAGAACTGCCCGGCTGCTCTCGAGTTTAGCTTCGTACTCGGCCAGCCGCTCTCGCAACGATTGCACAACATGTTCTGGAGCACGCTTCCGGAATTCCGGATTCTCCAACTGCCTGCGCGAATTCTCTACCAGCCGCTCCAGTTCATCGACTTCCTTGTGAATGCGGCGCTTCAGGGCTTCCAACTGAGCTCCAGGCACGCGCAACATCAAGTCGAATTCGGGCGTGGAGCGGACGGGCGGTTTCAGCTCCGGTGGTTCGCCTGCGTAAATCTCGAGGGTAACGCCTGCCAAACGCGCGATCGCTTCCTGATGCTCCCGCGCCACCTCGTAGGCGGAGTCGCGGGCATAGAGCGTGCCTTGGAACTGTTGCTTGGGGTCTAACCGGAGTTCGGCACGCAGGTTCCGGGCGGCCACGATGATCTGCTGAAGCAGTTCCATGTCCCTTTCTGCCTTGGGGTCTTCCCAAGTAGGCTGGGGTTGCGGGTACTGGGCCAAGGCAATCGACATCGGTCGCTGGCTGACCCCAGCTGCCAGGCGCTGCCAGAGTTCCTCGGTGATAAAGGGCATGGCAGGGTGCAGCAACCTCAAGGCCGTTTCGAAAGCAGAAAGGGAATTCTGCCAGTCGCGCGTCCATCCACTGGCTGGGGTGAAGCGGAGCTTCTTGAGTTCGACGTACCAGTCACAGAACTCGTGCCAGAAAAACTGCCAAAGCGTTTGCGCTAGCTCGTGATACCGGTACTGGGCTATCGCGCGGTTCGCCTGCTCGATCACGCGGTTGAGGCGCGAGAACATCCAGCGGTCCTCCAACGGGGCACCGTCCAGATCTGGCCCTCCTTCGGGCAACCGTGGTTCGAACCCGGAATCCTGGGCCCGCAAAAAGAGAAACCGGGCGGCGTTCCAAATCTTGTTGGCAAAAGCCCGGGAAGCCGCCATGCGCTCTTCGGTGAGGACTATGTCGGTGCCGGGAGCAGCGCCTTGGAGCAGCGCCATGCGCACGGCGTCAGTGCCGTATTTTTCGGTGACGTCCAGCGGGTCGATCACGTTGCCCTTGGTCTTGGACATCTTCTGCTTCTCGGCATCGCGCACCAGACCGTGGATGTAGACCTCGCGGAACGGTACGTCGCCGACGCATTCCAAGCCCATCATGATCATGCGAGCGACCCAGAAGAACAAGATGTCGAAGCCTGTAATGAGCAGCGAAGTCGGGTAGTAGCGCCGCAGGTCGTCGGTCTGATCGGGCCAACCCAACGTGGAGAACGGCCACAGTGCCGAGCTGAACCAGGTATCGAGCACGTCAGGATCCTGTTCGATTCTGGGCGACCGGCAGTGGTGACACTCTGTGGGATCTACGCGATCGACCGTGATGCCTCCGCAGTCGGTGCAGTGCCAGGCAGGGATACGGTGCCCCCACCACAGCTGGCGTGAGATGCACCAGTCGCGGATGTTGTACATCCAGTCGAAGTATGTCTTCGTCCAATTTTCTGGAATGAAGCGGATCCGGCCGTCTTTGACTACCTGAATGGCGGGCTCCGCCAGAGGCTTCGTGCGCACAAACCACTGGGTCGAGACCATCGGCTCCAGCGGCGTCTTACAACGTTGGCATTTGCTCAGCGGCAGCTCGTAAGGTTCAATCTTTTCGAGCAGACCTTGCTGTTCCAGGTCTGCGATGACGCGACGGCGCGCTTCGAAACGGTCTAGCCCGGCATACGGCCCCGCTTCACCGGTCATCCGGGCGTGCTCGTCAATGACCTTCACCGAGGGCAGCTTGTGCCGCTTGCCCGCTTCGAAGTCATTGGGATCGTGTGCCGGGGTGATTTTGACCACGCCGGTACCAAACTCCGGATCCACGATCGGATCCGCCACGACGGGGATCTCCCGGTTCATCAAGGGCAGGATAACCGTCTTGCCGATCAAATGCCGGTACCGCGAATCCTCGGGATTCACAGCCACGGCGGTGTCGCCCAGCATGGTTTCTGGGCGGGTAGTCGCCACAACGACGTAGCCACCGCCGTCCCGGATCGGGTAACGGATGTACCAGAGATTGGATGGCGTCGGGTCGTAGACGACCTCCAGGTCGGACAGGGCCGTTTCGCACCGGGGGCACCAGTTGATCATGTATTCGCCCCGGTAAATCAGCCCTTTCTCGAACAAGCGAACGAAGACTTCGCGCACGGCTCGGGACAGACCTGGGTCAAGCGTGAAGCGCTCTCTGGTCCAATCACACGATGCCCCCAGGCGGATCATCTGGCGCTTGATCGTTCCCCCGTACTGTTCTTTCCACTGCCAGACGCGCTGCTCGAATTTCTCTCGACCCAGTTGGTGCCGGGTCAGTCCTTCTTCGGCTAGAGCGCGTTCGACAACCATCTGGGTGGCAATGCCGGCATGGTCTGTACCCGGCAGCCACAAGGTATCGTAGCCGCGCATGCGATACCAGCGGATCGTTACGTCAATCTCGGTGTGCTCCAGCATGTGGCCCATGTGGAGCGAACCGGTGACGTTTGGAGGGGGGATGACCAGAGAGAATACCGGTGCCTGTCTGTTCTTACCCGCGACGAAAAGTTGCTGCTCCACCCACCATTCTGCCCACCGGGGTTCGAAACGCTGCGGTTCGTAGACCTTTTCAAGTTCCATCGCTCGCTACTGAGGGTTGCAGTTGCCGGCTCAGGGGCCGCAATGGGGAGCGCTTGGCGGTGTTCTGGCTCGCCAGCCGAGTGATTCCCCAGAGGCTCCCTGTGTGAGGCGTCAACAATGTGATGATAACACGGCAGTTACGGCGAGCCCGCGTTCACGGCTTTCCCATGGGATCGCCGGCTCCGTTCGCATCAGCTCCGAGCCATTGTGTTGTCGATCGAGCTCCCAAGAGCACACCTAAACAGCTTCGGAGACTGAGCCATGATGGCCGGAAAGGTGGGCGCTTAAAAGACCTAGGCGACCGAGGAAGGCATAGAGTCCCGAGGTCACCAGGCCTTCATCTTTGCCCTGAGACGTCCGAGCAGATGGGGAACGAGCAGTCATCGGAAATGAGGGTCTCGGACGTAGGCTACCCCCGGCGACCGGGTCCCGGAGGGACTGCAAAAGTGGCTTGACAGGGCCAGTACCCAGGCGCAAAATTGCTTCGGGCAAACAGAGCCCGGCCCGCGTCGGAGGGCTCCTCCCTGGGCAGCGCGTACATTTAGCATGCTGGAGGGTCAGCCATGACAACTACGCGCCGTATCGTGCTGGCGACAGTGTTCGGGGCGGTGTTCGGCCTGCTGTCGGCTTGGGTAGCACGCTCGATGCTGGCGACACCTCTCCCATGGCAAGGTTTCTTGACCATCACCGCAGCAATGACGGTTGTGGGTTTCGCCATTGGGGTGAATGCGCTGCGTTTGTGTTGGTGGCTCGACGGGGTGGTCTTTGGTGCGATCGTTGGTGCGCCTGTGGCTCTTTCGGCTGTGTGGGCAGGCTTGAGCTGGCGACAGGGGTTCGTATTGTTGCTCGTGTTGGCAGTAGTCAGCGGCGTCCTGGTAGAGCTGCTCACCTCAGTGATCTTACGCGCACGGAAAGCCGAAGCCCGCACCCCTTAAAGCTTCAACGCTTGTCCTAGCCGACTAGCTGCTTAGAGCCAGGTTGACCAGTTCGATCGCCTCGT
>JAUQPO010000294.1 GCA_030550335.1 Acidobacteriota bacterium | reverse complement strand
ACAACAGCCAGCTGCCGCCCGTAAGAATGCTCCATGGTATCCCTCCTTCGCAGCCACTCACTGAATTTGAGGCCGCTGGTTGAACGCGCTTTCCTTACCCGCATGGACTGCCCATAGCCGCCTGTGGGTCTCCTTTGCCGCTTCGATCAACTCGTTGTAAGGCAGATCCGTGACGTCCACCAGACCGATGTTGTAATTCTCGCCATCCATACGACCTGTAACAGGCTGGTCGACCCACTGGAACCAGTGCGTGCCGACCAACGCAGGGTGCGCCGCCGCTTGTTCCACGTAATAGCGGTAAGCTACCCCTCGCTCACGCTGATCGCGTACCTGTCGGAGTCCCGGCGCCAGGCCTCGCGTAGGGACGCCAAAGTGAAACTCGCCAATCACGATCGGGCGCCCAGTCAGCTCATAGACGCGGTCCAACATCGACCGGTCAGGTACGTAGTCGTAGATGTTCTGGCTGTTCACGTCAAAGATCCGTGCGGCGCGCAGAACCTCTTCTGGAGGACGCCCACCAAATCGAATGCCAAGAATCAGGTGGTTTGGATCGTACTTGCGAATCGCACCCACGATTACCTCGAGCATCCGCTCGAAAGACCGGTGGATAAATTGCCGCCTCCGCTCCGGTGTGTCCGCTTCAGCTAAAAACGCCTTCAACTCTTTTTGAATGCCGGTCGGTGGGCCCTCGAGAATCATTTGAGCCAACATCGGCTCACGACCCGGCCAGGGCGGTTCATTTGCCACGAAATAGCCGAGCACGTAAGGGTCGTCCCTTCGCGGAGCACACTGCTCCCGCGCCGCCTGATCTACTTGCTTGACCCAATCGGGCGAATAGACGTCAGGCATCCCCAAAGGACCCTGCTCGATCCCCCATCCGCGCAGTGTCACCACGTAAGGCACCCGCCTGGCCTCGGCCAGCCTGGGGTCGGACCAATTGCCCACCGTATTGAAACCCCAGGCAGCCATCCGCCGAAAGACCATGTCGATCCACTTCGACGGCCAATCCTCTCCGAACCGCCGAAATAGGTTCCAGGTGTAGAACGAAACCATCCGTTGAGGCGAGGGGCGACCGCGTAGGCCCGCCGAGAGGTCCGCTGGAGGTAAGGCCGCGAAAATCTGTTCCCGCCCTTCTACACGCGTCCCTGAATACGGCGTAATCACGTCAATGCCTGTGGAAAAAAACAGATGCCCGTCAGGATCGACGAACCACCAGCGCCCTTCGATCTGCTCCACTCGAAAGAACCCACTCGCACGAGCTCTGGTGTGGCGGTAACCCCCGAACTGACAGTAACCGAAATCGCCCGGAGAAAGCTTTCTTTCCTCTTCAGCCCAGCGCCCGCGCAGCTCATCGAGCGTGCGAACCTTGCCGGGCCAGTCCAGCGGAATCCATTGGCCGAATTCGTCTACGACGGGTAGCTTGTCCAGCACAGCGTCACCCGGATCCTCCTTGGTTAGCTTCACGGAACGAATCTCGAGTGTGGGCCGGCCAATCGGGTACTGCATGGCCACCCCAATAGCCTCCACAGACTGCAGTGGACCCACCGCCCCGGACACGTTGATCCAAAAACTCAGTCGTGGTTTGTTGTGCAATGAGGCTAGGTCGTGGCCTTGCTGATCAGGTCGTTTGTAATACCGCAGGGGCACGGCCGCGCGAATCCACACCCCGGCAAACGGGTGAATCCGCTGCGCGCGTACACCCTCCTTGGTATGAATCCGTAACTCGAAACGCTGGCTCGATGAGGCACGCATTTCGAGAACGAGGTATTCATAGTCCGACCAGTCCGAAGGCAGGCTAGGATCGATCTCCCGCAGCGCCCAGCGGTGCTCAGCGGTCTGCCCTTCGAAAGTCACGGTCAATGGCATAGCAGCCCAACATGATGCCCCTATGCCAAGTAAGCCCAATATGGACATCACCTTGATCCCACGCATGCGCGCTCTCTCCTGAGTTCTCCTCTCAAGACTACTCCAATTGCCGGCCGGCCAACACCGCGCGGACGCTTCGTTCAAGACCGCGCTTGGTGGCTTCGGGAACACGCGCCTAAAGGTGGGCTACCGCGCCCGGCACCCCAACAGGCTCGCCACTGTAGCCCCGCACCAGCCAGTGAGCCATCCATCAACCGGTCTCGATCTAGCAAAGGCGGCTTCCAGCACTTTAGAACGCCGTTTCCTGAGGCCTGTTCAAGACCGCTTGGAGCGCATTACAAGGTCGAGCGACGGCGCCCACCCGCGACGTGAACTCGCAACCACTTTTGCGACAGCTTCCTAATTTCGGCAGACACAATCCGAAACTGAAGCTAGAATAGCTTGGCCCTAGCTACAGCCAGATCGCGGGAGGTCACCACGCAGGGCAGGCCCATCCCAACCTCCAGCCGCGCAAAGCCAAGGCTCGCAAGTCCACGCTGGCTGATTCCATTCGTTCTCAGCGCACCAGCGCTGAGAACGAATGGAAGCCAACTCCAAAGCCGTCGCTGTCTGCACGCGGCCACCAGGCCGTCCAGGAGATCCCGGCGGCCAAACGCACAGTGGCGAGGGCCGCTTGGTGGGGACTCGACGAAGAAGATGCGACCGAAGCTCTCCAGACTGCAATCCTCTCTGGAGCCAAACGTGTCATCGTGCCAAACCTAGGACGCGACTGGGTGGTCAAACCAATCCGCTTGGTTCCGAATCTCGAGCTGGTGCTCGAGCCTGGTGTCGTGATCCCTGCCAAGCGCGGCGAATACACAGGCAAAACTGACAGTGTCTTTACGGCGCAAGACGTCGTTCACTTCAGCTTGGATAGCTACGGAGCTGTAATCCGAATGCAAAAGCTGGACTACGTCGTGGGCAAGGTCTCGATAGAGTTCGGCTGGGCTCGCTGGTTCGGTCACTACGAGCGCGCGGATCGGCGTATGGCCTTGGCGCTGCGCGGATGTGAGAACGTTAGGATCTACGGCGTCACCCTGCGTGACAGCGGCGGCGACGGGATCTAGGTGGATGGCACCAGCCGCCAGCCTTTCAGCCGCGATGTGCACATTCGCGATGTCATTTGTGACAACAATTGCCGCCAAGGGCTCAGCGTGATCAGCGCGGACAACCTTACTGTCGAAAACAGCATCTTTCGGAACCCCTGGGGCACTCCGCCCTCAGCAGGGGTCGATATCGAGCCTGATTCGCCTGACCAACGCCTGCGCAGTGTGGTCTTCCGGAATTGCCTTCCGAGGATAACTACGGTGACGGCATCCAAGTCTCTCTGGGGAACTTACGGGCGTCCTCAGGCGATGTATCAATCCTTTTCGAAAGCTGCCGAGTGACCAGCCGGCTCGGTAGCGGCATTCGGGTGACTCGCGTCAGCGACGATGGCCCTGGAGGCACCATCGAATTCCGGAACTGCATCGTCGAAACCAGGGAAGGTTACGGAATCAAAGTTCAAGGCAAGTCAGCGAGCCGCGCTCGAGTGCGCTTCATAGGTCGTACATTGCGCTAGGTGGCCCGGAACCGCATGTATAAAGGTGTGGGTTCCTGTCTGGCTTCACTTGTTCCGTACCACCGTGACCCGCCAGTTCGGTGGCATGGACTTCCTCGACTGCTCGATGGAAGACGAACGCCACCGGCCTGCGATCTTGTTTCAACAGCCAGAGGGAGACCCAGGGCGGTTTGACGTCAATGGAAGGGTGAGGGTGTGGAATCCACACGGCGTTCGAATGGAGCTTGGCCCCAGACAGCAGGGCGTCTCCCTGGAAGTGGTGGCGATAGAGTAGGGCGCAGTGCGTTGGCGGCCAAGCTCCGCCAGGTTCGATTCCAGATGGGCACGCCACGAGTCCGTATTGCTCCACCCGCGGAGTGGTGTCAAAGATCCCAAACAGCCTTGACCCCAACCTCCATATCCCCGTGGCAGGTTGTACTAAAATCCCAGGGTCCAAAGGCCGCTTCAATCCCACTGAAGGCTTCAGCTCACGCGGCGCTGTAGTCTGCAGCTCCCTGCGAGGTTAGCTCAGTTTGACTCGCCAGCGGCCAGAAGGGCCCACGGGGCTTGGCGGTTACCTTGCACGAGCAGTTGGGCTTTCGCCTGGGGCGCAACGGGGTCGCTCGATCTCTTACGGGTCGCGGTCCCCGCCGGCGCCCATCTAAGATGCGCGGCAAGCACCGGGCCGGCTTTCGATCGCGAAAACGGGCTAGGCCCTAGCTAGGGATTTTGGGGTAGCTGTAAACCGACACTGGATGGGCTCAGTCCAGCAAGCGCGGGTCATCGATGCCCAGACCATCCAGAGTGGACTACTAACCGCCCCTGCGGTAGCTCTCGAGCAACTGAATATTGGCTCTCTCGCGGCGGTAAGGGGCAGGGGGAAGTGGCCAGGGCTGAGCCACACATGCAAAGCAAGAAGGTCACTTCACCCCGCCGGTACCGAACGATATGCTCGCGGCAGCCAATCAGTGGGGTGCGCAGCATGTCGCGCACTTTTTGCCACCGACATGGAGGAGCCTATGGGTGGCCCCGACGAGTGTGGCATTAGGGGTGCGGGTTTACGCGCGCCAATTAAAAAGTCATCCCTCCAGCCGGCCTTGCGCAGACACTGAGATTAGCTTTTCAGGTGGGAA
>JAUQPO010000293.1:1444-4579 GCA_030550335.1 Acidobacteriota bacterium | reverse complement strand
TGGATCTGGTGCAGGAAGCGCGCCGAGCTTTGGGCTCGCCCCAACGACTGCGCGCTTTGCGTGGACAGCTAGCCCCGCTGTTGCGCGATACGCTGGTCGGCTATAACTACTTGTTCTATGCGCCGCCCGGTGCGCAAGTGATCCGCACCAATCCGTTGTTCGTTCGCAGTCATGACTTCATAGGCTCATACGGAACCCAAAGCACCTGGGCGTCCACTGAAGTGCTCGCAACCGGTTGGCCGTCTAACGCCGGAGGAAGACTGGTCGGCTCGCTGGTCAACCTGCCGTACGCCTTGGCTCAAGGCGAGCAAAACTTCTTGGTGCCCGAGGCCGAGCCGGCTTTGATCTGGACGGACTTAGTGCCGCAGATGCTGGTGACGTCCCGGATAGCGCGCTGGTGGAAGCTCAGCCCGGCACTGGTAGAGTGGGTGGCGTTGCACATCCAGTACGGCCGGCTGAGTCTGGCCGAAGCGGCCATCGACGAGCAACGACGTCAACAGGTTTTAGAAGTCCTCGCCCAGTTCGGCTTGCCAGGCGAGGTGGCACGGGTGGCTTATTGGTTGGAGCAGGGAGCTCCAGACCGTGCCTTAAATCATGTGACCCCGACCGAGCTGTTCATGTTCGCGCGCAGACTGGTACAAGAGGAGAGGGACCCCTCAGATCCGCTAGCCCGTCGAATCCAGCAGCTGGCTGCCCGGGAGCCTGCCGAGATCAATTACGAAGCTGTGTCGAGGACGTTCGGGACGCCGAAACCGCTCTTACGAGCTTCCTATCGGCCACAGTTGCTGGGTCTGCGGCGGTTCCCGACCTTGATGGGCTATTCCAGCCGGATCTTGGCGGAGAGCTGGGAAGCCAATTTGCTTTACTTCGCCACACTGGCTCACGAACTCTACCTGCGACCCACGCAACTCAACCTGGTAGTGCCGGAATGGACACGGCTGGCGGTCGAGAAAATCTTTGCCACCCACCTGGAAGACTGGAGGGCAGTGTGGCGATCTCTGCAAGAAGCGGGCGCAGTGATCGCCGCCGAGCGACGCAAGGAGCTCGGCGAGTACTTGCAGGCTTCGTTGAACTGAGTCCACAGCCTTAAAGCAATGGAGGGCAGCGCTCATGACTAGGAGCATGGCGAAAAAGGTGAGTTGGGCCGCCTGCCTGGCTTGCGTGGTGGCGGGCAGAGGATGGGCTCAGACCGCGGAAGAACGCCCTGTTTTCCGGATCAAAGTGGATATGGTCGTTCACAGTTTCACGGTGGTGGACGAGAAAGGCCGTTACGTTCGGGGGTTGAAACCGAGCGATATCCGGGTGCTCGAAGACGGGATCGAACAACGTATCGCCACTTTTGCTGAAGGCAACCAGCCGCCTCTCGAAGTGCTGCCGGATGGATCGACGCGCCCACTGATCGCGCGCTCCGGGTCCTCGGGCCAGGCAGGTGAATTGCGGCCGGATCTGCTGGTAGGGACCAACGTGTTCATCTTGTTCGATACCAGCAATTACATGTACCGCAGCTTCGTTTATGCCTCGGATGCTATCGCTGACTTCATCCGGCGCCTGGACCGTGCCGATGCGGTGGCGGTGTACACCTTCAGCCGGAACCTTTCGCGTGCCGCACCGCTAACGCGTGATCGGAACTTGGCCATTCAGGGCTTGCGGAAAGCAGTGGCCGGCGACGACGCCGCTCTCTATAACGCCCTGTTACTGACCTTGCGCGATGCTGCCCAAGTTCCGGGACGCAAAGTCATCATCGTCTTCTCGAACGGTCCCGACAACGCAAGCATGGTGGCTCCCGATGACGTGCGGGCGCTGGCCGAGGACGAGGGAATCCCGATTTACGTCATCTCCACGAACGAGGTCAACAAGGATCCGATCTCCAGCAACGTGTTCCAGCGGATTTCGCTGCGGACCGGTGGACGCGCCTATTTCGCCAAGAGCTGGCAAAAGCAAGTAGAGGCGTTCGAGTCGATTCGCGAGTCCCTCGGCAATTCGTACACGATCACCTACTACCCGCGCAACAACCCGAACCAGGGCTTCCGGCGGATTACTGTAGAGATCGTGTCCGACGTCGGCAAGAGATACCGGGTGTACGGACGACCTGGCTATCGGCCCCGGCCGGCGTTTTGAGTGACTGCGAGCCGAGGAGGCGCTTGTACGAGTCAGCGGCTAGCGAGCTGCCTGCCCCGGCTATGTTACAGTAATATACTCGGTTCGACACACGGCCCTAATGTCAGTGCAGGTCTTTCTCCAGGGGAAACTGGAAGGCATTGAAGAATTTCTGCGGAGCCCCGCGCACGCTGACGAGCTGTCGCAAGCGGGACCGTGTGGCGAGCTCGTCTTGCTCGGGCGGTGTTACTGGGTGACGCTGCTGGCCCAGGTCATCCCTCGGGCTTTGCTCGCGGAGTTGGAGCTGGCACGCATTCTGTTGGGTTCAAGTGGTGGGGGGCAATTCTTGTTGATCCTTCCCGGCGGGATGGAAGACGCGGCGCAGGAGTTCCTTCGCCGGGTGGCCTCGGAGGTCTCGGCGCTGAGCAATGGGCACCTCCGATTGGTGTGGGGCACGACCGAGGCCCTTGGCGATTGGACGGTGGTGCGGCGCCGGCTTCAGGACGAACTGAGCCGTGCTACGGCCCTCAGCTCCGATCAAGTCGCTTCCGGATGGTTTGCCCCGTTCGTCGATGCGGACGTCTTACCGGCCAACGGGTATTTCCTAGAGCTGGCCCGACATTTGCGCGAAGCACGAACGGTCGGTTGGACACCAGAGTCGCCGGGTCGCATTTTGCTCGACCAGGGTAAACATCAGTGGCCACTCGACAGCTCCCCAGATGGCATCCATATCGCCCGCCACGTGGCGGTAGGAGAAGACCAGCGGTCAGTAGCGACGCCGTTGGAACTTGCAGCGCGGGCGCAGGGCACCCCTTTGTGGGGTGTTTTGCGTGGCGATGTGGATGAGTTCGGCTGGAGGTTGTGGCGCTGCCAGTCGATCGAAGAACACGTCCAGACCTCGGTCCTCTACCGCGAGTTCTTTGCGGGCGAGCTTGAAGTTCTCTGTTCCATGCCGGAGTTCTGGCGCCGCGTGACGGTCCTGTACGCTGGCCTGAACGATTTCGCCGTGCTGGGTTCTTGGGATGCCCTGGTTCTGTT
>JAUQPO010000293.1:0-1434 GCA_030550335.1 Acidobacteriota bacterium | reverse complement strand
GCGCGAGAGCTCCAGCGGGTCTTCCACCGGTTCAACGAGGAGAATTTAAAAGATTTGCCCGGGCCGGAAGGCAAGACGATTTCCATGGCTCTAGCGTTGGCGTGGGAACTGGACGAGCCGGCGACGAAGGTGTTCGAAGAAGCCGGGCGACGTCTAGGCGAAGCGAAAGCCACTGATCGAGATCGATTCCACGTGTTCGGTCGAGTGATCGAGTGGCGGCACCTTGCTCATGCGGCCCAGGTGCGTGAGACCATCCAGCGGCTAGCGCGGCACCACAGCGACCCGCTGGTCATGTTGACCGATCTGGAGCGCTTATACAGGACTGCAGAAACCGGCGGTCGATCATCGCTAACCAGTTACGACCGGCCATGGCGCTATTACCGCCGCCTCAGCCTCGCGGCTGGGGCTTCGCGAGACCGTGAGTTACAGCGGTTGCGCTCTCAGCTCATTCAGGAGTTGATCGGGCGGAGCGCTGCCGAAGCGCGATTGCGCCCGGGCGGGCGCGTCGCCTTGCAGTGGGCTAGGTTGCTGATGGAGGCATGAACCATGGCAGAGGTTCAGCAAGAGACGCGGAACCGCGAAGGTCGAGGAGCGCGTGACGCGCGCGCTCGTACAACCGATCGCGGGCCACAGGAAATCGATCTGGAGCGGTTGATCGCTGATAGCTTGTACCTGGATGACCAAGCGCATGGGATCGTGGCTCGGCTCCGCGACATGGATTCGGGTACTAAGAGCCAGTTGCGACGGCTCTACAACGCTGTCCGGCGGGCATGCCGTGCTCCGGCTGAGGAGCGCCAGCACCAATTTGTGATGCTGCGCGCCCGCCTGGCCTACACCATCGCGCGGCACTCCTTGCGAGGTCTGGAAAGCTTAGAGCGATTGCTCCTACAGGTCACTCGGAAGAACGACCCGCGTGGGTACGAGCGTTTCCGGGATTTATTCGAAGCGATCATCGCCTACAACGAGTGAATGGGCGAGGTGAACTAGAGAGGCATTATGAGCGGGCACACAGCCGAAACCCAACTCAGACTCATCGGAAAGCTCATCCTTGAAGGGGAGTTGAACTGTGAGACTGGCCTGCACATCGGAGCGGGCAAAGGCTCGCTAGAAATCGGCGGGGCAGACAATCCCGTCATCAAGGACGCTTATGGCAGGCCTTATGTCCCAGGGAGTTCGCTGCGAGGCCGAATCCGCTCGCTGCTCGAGCAGGCCTCTGGCCTTGCTGTGCCTTCGGAGCTGGTTTACTTATCCCGGCGTCGAGGCCAGGAAGTGAGGATCCACCAGAGCGATCGCCCCGACGACGAGATTTGCTTGTTGTTCGGCCGCAGCTCGGGGCGAATGGAGAAGGTTACGGGCGAGGTTCTGGATGGTTCCTCCGCTACACCGGCGCGCCTGACCGTCTACGACGCGCCGTTGATCCTGGAAAGTATAACT
>JAUQPO010000292.1 GCA_030550335.1 Acidobacteriota bacterium | reverse complement strand
GCGCCTTGATCGCCGAAACGGGCAAGCAGGGGTTCCAACTGGCTAAGGAGGTTCACCCAGACCTCATCACTTTGAATATCACCATGCCGGAAGAGTCTGGCGTGCGTATGTATCGGGATCTGCGCGAGGACCCGGAAACCGCATCGATGCCCGTGGTAGTCATCACCGGCATCTCACAGGACTTTAAACGATTCATCGAATCGCGAAAGCATCTGCCGCCGCCCGAAGCGTACTTCGAAAAGCCGATCGGTCGCCAGGCGCCCCTGGCTAAAACCCGAGAGTTGCTGAGCCGCAAAGTCTGCTGAAAGAACTCCGAGCACCCACCAACGACGCCGTTAACGTTGGGCGGGCTGGGGCGCGATAGTGTCGAAATACTCTCGAATACGACGCGCGACCGACCGGCCGACCACGGCGGCTAACTGTTCCTCGCTGGCTTCCCGCACGCGCTTTAAGCTCCCAAATTCCCGCAGCAACTTGCGCAGCCGCGCCGGGCCGATCCCTGGGATGTCATCCAGTTCTGACTTCAGGCGCGTTTTTGCCCGCCGCTCACGATGGTAGCTGACGGCAAACCGGTGGGCCTCGTCGCGGATTTGCTGGATCAAGTGAAGCACGGGCGAGTAACGATCGAGCTGAATTGGCTCGTCCTCGTGCCCAGCGACGAAGATGGTTTCTTCCCGCTTTGCGATCGCGGCTACAGGCAGGGTGGTGATCCCCAGGCTTTCGAGCGCCTCGACTGCAGCGTGAAGTTGCCCCACACCCCCGTCGACCAGCACCAGGTCTGGCAGCGGTTTGCCCTCTGCCTGCAACCGAGCATACCGCCGCCCCACCACCTCCCGCATAGCAGCGAAGTCGTCAACCCCTCCCACAGTCCGAATCGCGAATTTGCGGTACTCGGAACGCTTCATCGCGCCGTTTTCCCAAACCACCAGGCTGCCGACCATGTCAGCCCCGTGAATGTGGGAGATGTCGAAGCACTCGATCCGGTTTGGGGGCTCAGCCAAGCCGAGCGTATCCTGCAGCGCCTGTTTGATCGCCTCCGAGCTAGGCTGGAGCACCCGAAACCGCAAGTTAAAGCTATGTTGGGCGTTCTTTTCTGCCAGCTCGACCATGGCCTTTTTCGGCCCGCGCTGCGGCGCATGGATCTCCACACGCCGCCCTTTGCGCTCGCTGAGCAACTCCTCCAGTACCTCACGGTCTTCGAAGTCCACAGGCACGTGGATCCGGTCGGGTATGTACTGCTCGGCAAGGTAGATCTGTTTGATCAACGCGGCAACGAACTCCTCGGGCTGGAATTCGTACTGATCCTCCCAGAAATACTCCCTGCGGTCGACCACCCGCCCGTTGCGCAAATGGAACAGGTTGACAGCCACTAGCGGTGGCTCGGCGTAGTAGGCCAGGATGTCTACGTCCTCACCCTGGGCCGCAGCCATCTTTTGCCGTTCTTGCATCTCTTGGACGGTGGCGAGCAGATCTCGCCACATGGCTGCCTCCTCGAAGCGCATGGCCTCAGCAGCTTCTTGCATGTGCCGCTCGAGTTGATCGGCCAAGTCCTTGAGCCGGCCCTCCAGGAACAGCCGCACGCCCTGGACCGCAGCTGCGTACTCGGCCTCGGTAGTCAAGCCCGGAACACAGGGCCCCAAGCAGCGCCGGATGTGATACTCCAAGCAAGGCTGCGTGCGTCCGCGCTCCAGATCCACTGTGCACGAGGGCACGCGGAAGAAGCGGTGGATGAAGTTCACCAGTCGGTGGGCCAGGTTCGCCGGGAAATAAGGACCGTAATAAGTCGAGCCATCCCGGCGTAAACGGCGCGTGACGTAGACGCGCGGAAACCGTTCTTTAGTGAGTTGGATGTAAGGGTATGTCTTATCATCCCGCAGGAGGACGTTGAAGCGCGGCTTCCATTGTTTGATCAGGTTGTTTTCTAGGGCCAGCGCCTCCTTTTCGTTGTCAACGACGATGTACTCAATATCCCGGGCCTCGCCGAGCAAGGTACCCGTTTTGGCGTCGGCCAACCGTTCTTCCGTGAAATAGCTACGTACGCGAGCCCGGAGGTTCTTGGCTTTGCCAACGTAAAGAACCGTTCCTTGCGCGTCCCGGAACAGATATACACCAGGAGCGTTCGGCAGCAGGGCAACCTTCTCCTGCAGTTCCATCCCCGGCGTACACTCTAATTGTGGCACGGTGGCTGTGGACGGTCCTGGTCGCCTTGAGTCTCCAGCTCTGGGCCCAACAAGAGCAATACCGACAGCCCCAAGAAGAAGACGAGGCCTACAAACAGCGCGAGTACGCCTTTAACCCGCTCCAGGCTGAGCAAGAGTTCCGGGTGGGGGAGTTTTATTACAGGAAAGGGAGCTGGAAGGCCGCTGTCGGGCGGTATGAAGAAGCCGTCAAGTGGAACCCCCGGTTCGCGGAAGCCTGGTGGAAGCTGGCGCTGGCCTACGAAAAGCTTGCTGGTGAGCAGGCGCAAGCTGAAGCTAGCCGCAAGTACCTAGAAGCAGCGCGCCAAGCCCTGGAAAAGTTCCTGGAACTCAACCCTAAAGGCAAGCAAGCTAGCGAAGCTCTGCGTCGGCTTGAACGGCTGAAGAGCGAGCACCGATGATCTAACAGGTGCACAACCGCTTTCGGGCTGCCTTTCGCATGACTTCCACGACGCGAGCCACCCCCGCTTCCCAATCGGGAAACAGGTCTACGTATTGAATATGCCCAGCTAGCTCACGAGGAACGGGGCAGTCGTCGAGCCGTACGGGAATCAGGTAGACGTCCTCTAAAGGGAGCTTCCGAGCACAGTCGAGAGCGTAGCGCAGCTCCGCCTGAAAATGGCCCCTTTTACTCACCGCGCGGCTGGACAAGCAAGCAATGAAAAAGTCGGCAAGTTCGATGTTGCGCTCGATCGCGCGAGGCCAGTTCTGCCCGGGCAATAACCTCTTCTTGTCGATCCACGGATCGAACCCTGATCGGAGCAAATCGTCGTGGAGGCGGAGCGCTGCCGCTAAATCCTCTTGAACGTAAGCGATAAAAACCTTGATCCGTCCGTCCGGGATGAATTCGATGCCGCGTCCCTCGCGTCGCCGGAACGTGCCCAGCCCTTCCACCTCTACCGCTAGCCCTTGTTCCAAGCAGCGCCGCAAGATGTCGGCGACTTGCCGCAACAATTCTCCTTCCGATCGCTCCATACGTCTATCCCCGTGACGATCGCTTGCGGCGCTGGGCAGCGGCGCGGCGCTTTCGGCGGTGCTGGAGAACAGGCTTGCCATCGGCCGAGCGCAGTGTGCCGATGCCCGGCAAGGACACGGTTTGCCCCCGGCGCAGCTTTTTGAGGATGTGATGAACAGCCTGGTCCAGCTCGTCTGCCGCCTGGCTGGGCGAGATTTGGCGGAGGCTGGCTAATTGTCTGGCAAGAAGTTCCTTGTCCATCCTCACTCATGGAGCTTAAAAAGGGGTTGGTGGGAAGGTCCGGCGGGGGAAGGAGGGAGGGGAGCAGGGCACGCCTGTAATGCGTTGATTAACAAAGAGATCCTTGGGCAGGCGGGACCCCAAGCTAGCCCTGCTGTAGGTTGTGATTACAAACTTTTGCACGGTGCTGTAACTCAGCCCCCGGGAAACCCGAAAGAAATGCGGGTTCGGTACTAGTACCCACAGGCCCACTTGCGGTACAATGAGGGTGGAGCCACCAGCGCGAGCGACCCACCCTCGCGCGAGTGCCCACATCCTCAGCTTGTGCCCTGCTTCCCGCCGCAGGCACAGCTGGCGCGGCGCCCGCTAGCTCCTCCGGCGGGCGCCGCCCAGCCGCCCGTCCCGCATTTGCTCCAGCTGTGATCGCAGTAGCTCCAAGTAAGCGGGGCCTCAGCGCTGCCCGGAAAACCATGAACGCCGTCGGACAAGAGCGCCCGTGCGAATCCACTCGTACTTTTTGTTTTTACTCGTACGGGATCTCTTGACCTTCCAGCAGGCCCCGGATATAGCCGATAGCGATCAAACGACCGTAAATGGCATAGCCAGGTCGGTCGTGGGGCTCTCCAGCCATCGTGGGGGCATGGTCTGGCCGTAATGGACCATCGAATCCAGCCTCCCAGTAAACTCTCAGCATTCGCCCCATGTCTGTCGGGCCCTCGTCGTGGAAAGTTTCCCGGAAATGGAAACGGTGACCCGCCACATCGCGGAAATGCACGAAAAAGATCTTGTCCTGGGCGCACCACTCACGAATCAGGGCCTCGAGATCCTCACCCATCAATCGGAAGTTGGCCTGGCAAAAGGCAATACCATGGGCGGGGCTAGGTAACAGAGCTAAAGCCCGCCGGAAGTTCTCACCACTGGTGAGTATGCGGCCGACTCCCCGGAGCGGCGACACAGGTGGGTCATCCGGGTGCAACGCAAGTCGGACGCCAGCTCGCTCAGCCACCGGAACAATGATTCGTAGAAAGTATTCCAAATTCTCCCAGATGGTCTCTTCCGGCACCCGACCCCAACTCGTCAACCCTTGAGACTCGGCCTGCTCGTAGTCAAACTCGCTGACCAGTGCGCCGCCGCGTCCCGGCACGTCGACCCGCGTGCGATACCAACCGATGCCCGCCATGAAGTCA
>JAUQPO010000291.1 GCA_030550335.1 Acidobacteriota bacterium | reverse complement strand
AAAGCGGTTCGCTTTGAGGATCAAAGCGCTGACCTGCAGTCAGAGCTCGGGGCAGCGCCGGGCGTGAGCGTGGCGGGGCGTCCTGTGCTGCCTCGCGTCGCCCTGAGCGGTGCCGAGCCCGCTATTCACCTCACTCGCCAATTTCTCGCCCGCCGCTCGAGAAACGCCCCGTGAAACGCCGGGAAGGCCCATATACAAGCCAGAACTCGCAGCCGTAGCGACCAGGGGATAAGTTGCCACTGACCGAGCCACTCTGAACTTCTGGGAACTTGCCACCCACTTCACATTCCCCAACGCTGAGATCCCGTGCATCGCGTTCAGCGTTCGGGAATTGCGTGCGCGGTACGTGCGGGACGGGAGTGGACTCGCTGGCCACACCCTAACCAGCCAAACCGATCAGACTCGCTCCAGATACGTGCCGTCCTCAGTGTTCACCCGGATCTTGTCCCCAACGTTCACGAAGGGAGGCACTTGCACCACTAGCCCGGTTTCCGTGCGAGCTGGCTTCATCACGTTGGATACCGTGGCGCCGCGCAGCCCTGGCTCCGTCTCGACGACCGTCAGATCCACCGTCGGCGGCAGGACCACGTTGATTGGGCGCCCCTCGTAAAACTCCACGTTCACGATCGTGTCCGGCACCAGATACTGGACGGCATCGCCGAGAATCTCCGCCGGCAGCTCCACTTGGGAGTAGTCCTGGAGGTTCATGAAATGATACACACCCCCCTCCTCATAGAGGAACTGCATCTCCTGCTGCTCCAAATAGGCCCGCTCAACGAAGTCCTCCGAGGCGAACTTGTGGTCGATCATGGCGCCAGTCCGCAGGTTACGCATGCGGGCTTGAACAAAACCGTGCTTGTTGCCAGGGGTGCGGTGCTCGGTGCGGAAGATCGAGTACAACTCCCCGTCCAGCCGGATGACCATGCCTGGACGTAGTCGTGTAGCCTGGATCATCGCGCCAATCACCTCGGGCTATGCATTGGTCAAAGGTGGGATTCGCCCTTATTTTACCATTCCCCGCCCTTGTCGGAATCAGGCGCACTGAGCCGTGCTCACTCCGGAAGACGCGGGTGCCACACATCCGGGAGCCAGAGTACGTTAAAGTACGGCCTGGACATGCGGACCACCCGATCGGCCACAACACGACGATTCCTTCACACTTTCCTGATAACGCTGGTACTAAACCCCACGGCCCCAGCCGCGACCAAGCTCAACGTTCTATTGATCACTGCCGACGATCTAGGGCCATATCTGAGTTGCTACGGCGAAACTCGCTTCCGCACCCCTCATCTCGACCACCTCGCCGCCAGCAGCGTGCAATTTCGGGTAGCCTACGTCACCCAGGCCTCTTGCAGCCCTTCCCGCAGCAGCATTTTCACTGGCATGTATGTGCACTCCACGGGCCAGTGGGGCCTGACTAACACGGGCCTGACACTGCACCGCTACCTCAGGGAGTTCACCATCCCGAACTTGCTGAAGCGAGCAGGCTACCGCACGGGCATTATCGGGAAGCTTCACGTGGCTCCAGAGGAGAGCTTCCAGTTCGACTTCCGTCCTCAGTTAGACACCCGCCGGGTTCGCGATGTGGCTGCCGCCGTCGACCAATTTCTCCGCGAAACGGCCGGGCAACCGTTTTTCCTCATGGTGAACTATTCTGATCCGCACGCGTTCCGTCGCCCTGAAGATCCCGCACAATGGTTCTTCCCAGCCCAGGTGGACGGGCTGCCTGACACCCCCTTACTTCCCAGCAGCCAAACCCTACTGGCCTTCCAGCAGATCGATACGCCGGAACAGCGCCAGCGCACCGCCGGGTATTTCAACGCCATACTGCGTTTGGACGCCGGAATCGGCATGCTCATGCGGGTCTTGGAGAACCACCGGCACAACGATGATACGCTCATCATCTTCGTGGGCGACCACGGACCGCCGTTCGCCCGCGGCAAGACGACTGTCTACGAAGCAGGGGTGCGCATCCCTTTTCTCGTTCGTTGGCCAGGCGTTTCTGGGAGATTCCAGAGCGATGCGTTGGTTTCCACAGTGGACATCTTGCCAACCATCCTTGACGCCGTTGGGCTGAAGATTCCCGCTCATGTGCAGGGTCGCTCGCTTCGGCCGGTTCTCCAGAGCCGCGACGCGCCCTGGAGAGAGTACCTCTGCGCTGAGTTCCATTTCCACGGGAGCCGCCCGTTCTTCCCCAGAAGGGCTATACGGGATCACCGCTATAAGCTCATCCACAACCTGTTAGCGGGACGCGTAAACCCTTCGACTGGCATCGACGGGGACCGCGCCTATCAAGTCTCACAGAGCCCTCAATACGCCGGGACGGAGATTCAGCGAGCGTTCGCAACCTTCGCCAATCCGCCGGAGTTCGAGCTCTACGACCTGGAGGCCGACCCCATCGAGTTCCACAACCTCGCCGGGCGTCCCGAATACCGCACCGTCGAAGAGCGCTTGAAACGAGCGCTGTGGAGGTGGCGGCGTGAAACGCGAGATCCGTTCTTGGATCCGGGGTTCCTGGAGCGGGTTCTGGAGCTAACGCGTACCGGTCGCTTGGCCGAACTCGCCGAACCCTAGCTTGCACCTAAGCTCCGACTACCCCTCTCCCCGCTGGCTAGCCCTGGTGATTTCCCTAACGCACCTTGGCTCGACGAGCTCAGGCCGATAGTGAACCCGGGTTCGGCATGCACGCCTTTCAGGCTCTGGCTACCGCTAGGGAGGCCGCTTTCAGCCTTGGACCCAGCGACCCACGCGCCTCACCGTGCCCGGTCGGCACGGTACATTGGGGCCCCGACCCTATGGCATAGCCCACCGGCTGAATCTTCCCTGAGGAACTCCCGGGGTTCCTCCCAACCCCTTAATCATGGGATTGCCAGAAGCTTACGGATGTGCGTGATCGGTTGAAGACGTGGCAGGCGCGGCAGGATTCGAACCTGCGACCCTCGGCTTAGAAGGCCGATGCTCTATCCAGCTGAGCTACGCGCCCGCAATCGTTCCGCGAACGCTTTCACAAATCCCGCCGGGCCCGCTAACAAGCCCTGAGGCACGCTCTGTCATCCATCTTACCAACCAGGCTCCCCGCCCTCGCTTGCTCAACTAAGCCACCCAACCTTCCGCTCAACTGCCGAGCCTCAAACGTTTGAAGTCCTCTTCGCTGATCACGTAGTACCAGTTGGCAAACTCTCGGTTCAGCCGTTGAGCACGCTGCTCGCCCAGGCTCGTGCCCACTTGGAGCGGGCTGTACCGTCGCTCCACGTTGGGATCATAGCTCACGGTGACCAGCAAGTAACGTCCTTGTTGGGCGCCGGCAGCGCCGCTGCCTCCTTCGCTGGTTTCACCCAACCCCCCACGCTCAATCTCCCCGAACCGGAGAACATAAACCAAGCCGTCGGCGGTTTCCACGAGCATCTCCCCCTCGTTGGCGAACAGTCGCCCGGTGGGGGCCAAGAAAAACCCTCGCTGGCGCAACGAGAATACGGTCTCTAAGGTGAGCAGGAGTTGGCCGCGCGCCAACTGTTCGGCAAGTGGCGCTGGTTTTGGACGCACTCCGCGAATCCGTAACCCGGCCAGCGTGCCGATGGCGTCGCGAATCGCGTTTTGGCTCACCCGGCTCTCACCTTCCACCCGCCACTGTCCGTTGTCGCGCACTAAGACCGTCCGACGCACGTCAGTGACCCGCCCCAGGGTCTCGTCGATGGAGTACCGATGCACGGTCACGCGCCGGATTCGGTCAGCCGCGAGCTGGAGCAAGTTCGGACTTACCCAGTCCTCGAACCGCGCCGATGGATCAGCATCAGTTTTGACCGCGTAGATGCGCTTGTTGCCGGGTAAGCGCACGTAACGGAAGCCCGGCCGGTTCGGCACCGGTTTACCTAAAACGATATCGGCGAGCACCGCGCCATATTGATCCCGCAGGGTCACTCGCTTGCCCCGCCCGGCTAAGCTCGGGTTGCTGGCATCCAGTGGATCGATCACGCCGTAGGTCGCCTGATCCTCGACCCGATCGGACACCGCCTCATCTTTGCGCAGCCCGAGAAGGCTCGCCGCCGTCTTGGCCAGCTGATCCTCGGCCTGGGCAGGATAGTCATAGTGGGAAGGGAGCACCCACCGACCCTTGCGGAACTCCACCTTCAACGGGATGGCGACCGCTTGATCCTCGTTATAGGCGACGATCTCTATGCTTTTGACCGCGAGCACGTCCCGGAACTGCGGGAACAGTGGTTGCCCCTGATCGCTGAGCAGCTCCGGGGCGCGGCTTGCTGGCTCAAACCAAGCGGCCGCAATGAGCAGCCCGACGGCCACCGCTACAAAAGCCGCAGTTTTGACCCCTTCGCTCTTCATGCTGCACGCCTGGCAACCAAACGCTCGGTGGTAATCCGGGCACGCTCCAAGCGCAGCCGACGGAACGTCACCACGACCAGGATGACAAACGCAGGAATCGGAGGAAGCCCCACCGCCAGGAGCTTGACCGTATTCTGGATCTTACGGACCGACGCTTCCATCTCGATTCTTGCATTCTCGATCTCGCGGTCGCGTTCGTCGTAAATGTTAGTCCTGGCTACTTGCAGACGACGCTCTTCGGCAGCCCGCACGTTGGCTAGCATGATCCGGC
>JAUQPO010000290.1 GCA_030550335.1 Acidobacteriota bacterium | reverse complement strand
GCTGGGCCTCGAGCACCGCTGCATAAAGCCGCCGAAATGATGCCGGCGCCGCACCAAGATGCACCGTGCGGGTCATGTCACTGGCATAGCCGTGCCGCTGCGCCCCAAAGTCCAACAGCACAGGCTCGCCAGCCTGAAGCTGACGGTCCGTCGGCTGAGCGTGGGGCAACGCGGAGTTAGGCCCCGTGGCTACGATCGTTTCAAACGCCGCCCGATCAGCCCCCAAACGCCGCAGCCGGTAATCGAGCTCGGTAGCCACCTCCTTTTCGGTCAGACCTGGCTTCAACAATGGCACGATGGCATCGAAGGCTTGGGCCGCGGTCGCAGCCGCCTGGCGCACCCGCTCAATCTCCCACTGAGACTTGCACGCCCGCAGCCGTTCTACCCAGCCTTTCAGGGGCACCCACTCCACACCCGACTGAGCGGTCTCACTGAGGCCAGCATAAGCCTCGTGGCGTAAATGGGCAGTTTCAAAGCCAATGCGTCGCCAACCCCATTTGCGCACCAGCTTCGCCAACGTTCCCACCAGTTTCGAGCGCGTGACCCAAACATCACAATCCACCTGCGTGTGTGCCTGGATCTCATAGCGCGGATCGGTCACCAGCACCGTACGGTCGCCACCGACGAGCAGCCATCCGTTGGACCCTGTGAAGCCCGACAGATACCGGACGTTCGCCGGGGAGGTCACCAGCATGCCGTCCAGTCCTTCGCGCTCCAAGCGCCTAACCAGTCGGGCACGGCGTTGGGGAAGCTCCGCTCGTTCGTCTGGCCGAGTCAACGCCACTCCCTCATTCACCGCTCGAAAGATCCATCCTACCGGCTGGAGCGAGAGCGGCAAGCACCACCTGATCACCACCGCTCAAGGTTGCAGGAGCAACTTGCCCGAAGTACGCCGGCCCTCCAAGTCTTGATGAGCTTGACGGGCTTCAGCGAGCGGGTAAACTTTATGGATTCGCACCTTGAGTTTGCCCTCAAGGACCCAGCCGAGCACGTCCTGAGCGCGCCAGAGCAACTCCTCACGCGTAGCGCAGTAGTGCGCGAGCATCGGCCGGGTCAGGTACAGGGATCCTTTTTCTGTCAGTACGAGTGGCTTGATCGGCGGCACCGGCCCACTCGCGTTGCCGAAGCTCACCATCATGCCACGAGGTCGCAAACAGTCGAGGCTTCCCTCCCACGTAGCTGCGCCCACCGAATCGTACACTACGTCGACGCCCTTGCCCCCCGTCAGCCGTCGGACCTCCTCTCTGAAATCCACGCGATCGTACAAAATCACTTCATCGGCGCCCGCTTCCCGCACCCGTGCAGCTTTCTCTTCACTGGAAGTCGTCGCGATGACTCGCGCACCGCGCATCTTGGCCATTTGAACCAGCAGCAATCCTGTGCCACCTGCAGCCGCGTGGATCAAAGCCGTATGCCTCTGGTCCAGCGGGAAAGTGGAATGCGTCAAGTAATGGGCCGTCATGCCTTGCAGCATGACGGCTGCCGCCACCTCCAAGTCCAACCCAGAGGGAACCCTGACCAACAAGTGGGCTGGCACCACCGCATATTCGGCGTAGGAACCCCGCGCCATCGCGTAGGCGACCCGATCGCCCGGGGCGAATTCTTCCACTCCAGCCCCGGTTACCTCTACGATCCCCGCCGCTTCCATGCCTGGGACGAATGGGGTTTCCACCGGGTAAAGGCCGGTGCGATGGTAGACGTCTATGAAATTGACCCCCGCGTAAGCCACCCGGATCAGGACCTGCCCAGGTTGGGGTTCGGGTCGCTGGATGGTGTCGTAAAGGAGCTTCTCCGGGCCTCCATGCTCTCGGACCACAATCGCCTTGACGTCCATAGCCGAACTCTCCTCTGCAAATGAACAGCTGCAGTGTACAGAAGCAAGTAACCAAGAGTGAAGGGAAAAAGCAACAGGCGGCCGGCCGTACCAGCCCACCCCATGCCCCTTAAACCCAACCGGACGGAGACCAGTTGTCGAATGATATGCCGGTGAGACCAGTCGAACCAAAAATAATCCCCGTTCTCGTTCAGAACCAGTAGCTTGACCGGGAGCGCAAAAGCCACAGACCATTTCCACTTCAACAACAGCGGCTCGCCGGAGCAGATCGCTACCGCCACCGTGTAACCGTTCCGTCTGAGCTCACGCAGGAGTCGTAGTCGCTGGCCGAAACCTCGATAGCGTTGTACAGGGTAAATGCGGCCCTGCGCCGGAAACCCCTCCGGTGCGCCGTCCCAACAGGTAAGCAGATCTAGCTGGCAGACATCTCCGGAGAAACGCTGGAGGAAATGCGGTACGAACTTATCAAGTAGGTGGCGCGAGCCGCTTTCGATCACCAGTACCGAGCTGAGCGGCGGGATGGTGCTGCGGAAAAAGTAGCGCATGCCCCAGCCGGAGCTCACACGCCCCAGCAATAGTCTTCGATGACCTTCTCGACTTGCACATCCTTAGCCATGAGCCGCATCAATTCCAACCGTAACGCGTCGACCATGGCCAACCAGCTTGCCTCGATCACGTTGTCGGAGACGCCTACCGTAGCCCAGCTCTTGGTGTTATCGGTCCATTCGATCAAAACCCGGACTTTTGCCGCGGTGCCTTTCTTGGAGTCCAGCACGCGCACCTTATAATCGGTCAGGCGCACGCGGGCAATCTCCGGGTAGACCCGCGACAGGCACTGGCGCAAGCACCGGTCCAGAGCATTCACAGGCCCGTGCCCAGTGGCCTGAGCGGTATGGATCCCTCCAGCCGCTTTGACCGTCACCGAAGCCACTGAGTGCGGACCGCCTGGGCCATCGGAGCGTGTGGTGACCTCCCAATGCACCACCTCGAATAATTCCGTCGTAGGATAAAGCGCTTCCCGCACCAGCAATTCGAACGTGCCTTCGGCAGCCTCGAGTTCGTAGCCGAGATACTCGAGCTGTTTGATCTTCTCGAGGAGCTGCTTGCGGGCCTCTTCCGAAAGCCGGTCCTCCAACCCGTGTTCCTTGAGCTTGTAAAGGATGTTGCTCCGACCCGATAAATCGCTCAGCAGAACACGCTGGCGATTTCCCACCAGCTCGGGGCGGATATGCTCATAGGTCGCCGGATCGCGGAGCACCGCACTGACGTGGACCCCACCCTTGTGGGCGAAGGCGCTCCGACCCACATACGGTTGGTCGTTGCGCAATGGTAAATTGGCCAACTCGGCCACAAAACGCGCCAGCTGGGTTAATTCGGCGAGCCGCTCCGGCGGGATCACCTCGAAGCCCATTTTGAGCTGCAAGTTCGGAATCACCGAACAGAGGTTGGCATTGCCACAGCGCTCGCCATAGCCATTGATGCACCCCTGCACGTGGGTGGCTCCTGCTTCGACCGCCGCCAGAGTATTAGCTACGGCCAGGTCCGAATCGTTGTGTGCGTGGATGCCGATGATTCCGTCGAATCGCTTCCGGACTTCTGCCACGATCTCGGCCACCTGGCTGGTCAACGTCCCGCCATTGGTATCGCAAAGGCAAAGCACGTCTGCCCCAGCCTCCTTGGCCACCTCAAGCGTCCTCAACGCAAAGCGAGGGTTGGACTTGTACCCATCGAAGAAGTGCTCCGCATCGTAAATGACCTCCTTGCCGTGTTCCTTCATAAAACGCACGGTCTCGGCGATTAACCGCAGGTTTTCTTCCTCGGTGATGCGGAGCGCCCGTTCCGTATGCAGGTCCCAACTCTTGCCGAAAATGGCCACTGCAGGGGTGCCCGCTTCGAGCAGCGCCAGCACGTTCGGATCCCGGTCGACCCGGTTCCGAGCCAACCGGGTCGAACCGAAGGCCACAATCTTGGCATGTTTGAGTTTCAGGTGTCTGGCACGCGCAAAGAACTCCTTGTCTTTCGGATTCGACCCGGGCCAGCCCCCTTCGATGTAGTCGAAACCGAACTCGTCCAGCTTGTGTGCAATGGCGAGCTTGTCCTCGACCGTGAAGTTAATCGCCTCACCTTGGGTGCCGTCCCGCAGGGTCGTGTCAAAGACGTAGATCTTCATAGGCCTTCCAATTCACTCAGCTTTGTTGAGGTACACCCACCTCACGAGGCTTTTTCCTCAAGAAGGGCATCATCTGCCGGAGCTCTGCCCCCACCTGCTCAATCAGATGCTTCCGGGCCTCCTCCCGCATGCGCAGGAAATTCGGTCGCCCAGCTTGGTTCTCCTCGATCCACTCGCGGGCAAAAGCCCCAGACTGGATCTCCTCCAAGATGCGTTTCATTTGCTCGCGTACGTGCTGATCGATGATCCGCGGCCCCCGCGTATAATCGCCGTACTCGGCCGTGTCCGAGACACTGAAGCGCATATAGGACAGCCCCCCTTCGTAAATCAGATCGACAATCAACTTCAGCTCATGCAGACACTCGAAATAGGCAATCTCCGGGGCATAACCGGCTTCGACCAGCGTCTCGAACCCTGCTTGGATCAATGCCGCGCACCCACCGCAGAGCACCGCCTGCTCGCCAAATAAGTCACTTTCGGTTTCTTCCTTGAACGTGGTCTCGATCACCCCTGCTTTCAGACAGCCCAGCGCCTTGGCGTAGGCCAAAGCTCGCTCCAAAGCCTTCCCAGAAGGGTTCTGATACACTGCCACCAGCGCCGGCACCC
>JAUQPO010000289.1 GCA_030550335.1 Acidobacteriota bacterium | reverse complement strand
GGAGCGATATAGACGATCCACTGTCCCCTATCCACCACTACACGTTCGATTGCCTCAGGCCACTTGGCTCGCAACGCTTCCACCACAGAGTTGTGCTCGTTGCCCATGGTCAAGCCGCCTCACGCCCGGCCAGCGCAGGCTCCACTGCACGCCGTACTGCCGCCCAGTCCAAGACGCCTTTTTTCCAAACGTAGTAAAACCCCCATAGCACCAGATCCACGAACAGGAACATCACCAGGAAGCCGTACCAGCCCAATTCGCGGAATACAACCACCCACGGGAACAAGAAGACAACCTCCACATCAAATAACAAGAACACCATGGCAACCAGGTAGAAGTGCACGCTAAAGCGCTCGCGAGCATTGCCCACCGGCTCCATGCCGCACTCGTAAGGCAGGTCCTTGATCGGGTTTCGGACGCGGCGCCCGATCAAATACGCGCCCAGAATCATCCCCCCGGCCACAGCTACCGCGATGGCTGCCTGAACTAACACCGGAAAGTAAAGTTCCTGGTACGTGACCGGCATGGCGCTGCGAAGACTCCTGTCCAACGGATCGGTGTTAGTTCTGACTATAATGAGTGCCGGGAAGGGGTGTCAAACGAACCGTTTACAGGTCACTGGATGGGCGAGGGAAGCCACCAAATCTCGATTGTCCTGAACGGCCAGCCGCGCCAGCTCCCTGCTGGTTTGACTGTGGCTGCGTTACTTGAAGAGCTAGCGATCAAACCGGAGCGCGTTGCCGTCGAGCTGAATCGCCAAATTCTGAAACGGGAGCATTGGGCGACGACCGTCCTGCAGTCTGGCGATCAGGTGGAAATCGTACACTTCGTTGGCGGAGGTCGTTGAGCAACTCCGCCACGGACTCACCGAATCAGACGCTGGATCACTCCGAAGTCCTCCAGTGTCGTGACGTCACCCGTAACTTCCCGAGCTGTCACGATTTCCCGGAGCAACCGCCGCATGATCTTGCCGCTTCGCGTCTTGGGCAACGCCTCGACGAAGCGAATCTCAGCAGGACGAGCGAACTTGCCGATCTCCCGAGCTACCCAATCTCGTAGTTCGGCTGCCAGCTGGTCATAATCCCATGGCCCGGAGCCTTTCAAGCTCACGAAAGCACAGATCGCCTGGCCAGTGAGCTCATCCGGGCGCCCGACTACCGCAGCTTCGGCCACCAGCGGATGCTTCACCAGTGCCGACTCCAGCTCCATGGTGCTGAGCCGGTGCCCGCTGACGTTGATCACGTCGTCGACTCGGCCCAGGATCCAGAAATAACCGTCCTCGTCCCGCCGGGCCGCGTCGCCGGTGAAATACACACCGGGAATCCGCTCCCAGTATTGCTGCCGGTAGCGCTCGGGATCGCCCCAAATGGTCCGTAACATGCTGGGCCAGGGTTTGCGAATCACCAAGAATCCTTCTTGTCCCGGAGGCACCGGCTGCCCGTCCTGGTCCACCACGTCGGCGACCACGCCAGGCAACGGGAGCGTCGCCGAACCTGGCTTCAGTGGAGTCGCTCCAGGCATCGGAGAGATCATGATCGCCCCGGTTTCGGTCTGCCACCAGGTATCGACGATCGGGCAACGCCCTTTACCGATGATGCGGTAGTACCACTCCCAAGCAGCCGGGTTGATGGGTTCACCGACCGAACCCAGCAGGCGCAGACTCGATAGATCGTGCCGCTGAGGCCATTCATCACCTTGGCGAAGTAAGGTGCGGATCGCCGTCGGAGAGGTGTAAAGAATCGTGACGCGGTAGCGTTCCACAATCTGCCACCACCGAGACCAACTGGGTGTATCCGGTGCCCCTTCATAGAGGACGCTGGTGGCCCCCACCGAGAGTGGTCCGTAAACGATGTAGCTGTGGCCCGTCACCCAACCGATGTCCGCGGCGCACCAGTAAACGTCCGTGGGCTTAATGTCGAACACCCACCTCATTGTCAGAGTCACCTGCAGGAGATAACCCCCGGTGGTATGAAGTATGCCTTTCGGGCGGCCCGTGGTTCCAGAGGTGTAAAGCACGAACAGCGGGTGCTCCGCGTCAAGCGGCACTGCCGGGCATTCGTCTTCCACTCCCGCCTCCAGCTCATGCCACCAGTAATCGCGTCCCTTCTGCATGTTGACCGGCGATCCCGTGCGACGATAGACAATCACATGACGCACCGTGGGGCATTCCCGCAAGGCCTCATCCGTCGCATCCTTCAGGCGGATCTCCTTGGCCCGGCGATATCCGCCGTCCGCGGTGATCACCAGCGGTGCTCCTAAGTCCTGGATGCGCGCTTTCAAGGCTTCGGCGGAGAAACCGGCAAACACGACACTGTGCGTGATCCCCAGCCGGGCACAGGCCAACATCGCAACGGGAAGCTCCGGGATCATCGGCATGTAAATGATGGCCCGGTCACCGGTACCGTAGCCCAGCTTCTTCAGCAGGTTGGCAAATCGGCACACCTGGCGGTGAAGTTCGCGGTAGGTGATCCGGCGCTGCTCGCCGGGTTCTCCTTCCCACAAAAAGGCGATCTTGTCTCCGTTAGACCCCAGGTGGCGGTCTAAGCAGTTGTAGGCCGCATTGAGCTTGCCCCCCACGAACCACTGCGCGAACGGTGGGTTCCAACGGAAGACTTCTTTCCACGGCTCGAACCAATGGAGCTGTTGTGCAGCCAGTTCCGCCCAGAAGCGTTCAGGTGATTCCAGAGCGCGGCGGTAGAGATCGGCGTAACTCTCCATGCCTGGCACATTGGCCTGGGCAACGAATTCTGGCGCGGGCGCGTAAGCTTGGCCCTGCACATGCACGGTTTGTTGCCTCCTGGAGGTAGGTCTAGGGTTGAGCGGGTTTTGATTGATTGTAGCAGAAATTGCGATCGAGTCGATCCTCTCCCTAAACGATGCCGCGGCCCCAGCGCTCTCCCGTCGCCGCTTGCTAAGATGCCCCTCAAGGAGGAGTCCCCACTATGCAGCCAATCCCACCTAGCCAGCAACAAGCGTTGGTCGAGCGTCTCATGCAGGCCTGCGGCGGGAGCTACACGCCCGAACAGCGTCGCAAGTACTTTATCTCCGGCCCTCAATGGGCAGCCGCCTATCAGGGGCAGGCATTGTTCCACGCGCCCACGCGCGAGCCCGTCAGCTTCGAAGAGGTCATTCGAAAATGGGCCGAGATCGGAATCGGTTACTGGTCTACCCACGACACTGACGTCATCCCCACCTCGGCCTTAGGCACCGACCAGCAATGGGAGATCGTAGCCCGGATCAAGAAGGCGCTTGAGGACAACGGGGTCCAGTGTTCCATGGTGACCACCGAGACCTTTTACCACCCGGTCTGGGCAGCGGGTCCGGCGGCGGAACAACCTCAAGTCCGCGAGTATGCCAAGTTCCGCTTGGAAAATACGATCCGCATCGGGCACGAGTTGGGTGCGCGGTACGTGGTGTACTGGCCGGGATCGCTCGGGTACCAGGTGCAAGGAGCCATCGATGAGCCCCAAACGCTGAAATGGTATGCCGAAGCGATCAATGCCGCTTGCGAAGCCGACATTGCCATAGCTCAACAGAAAGGCCGGCCTACGCTCAAGCACTGCCTGGAAGCCAAGCCGTTCGAACCCCAGGCGGAGATCTTGCTGCCGACCAGTGATGCCATGCTGGCCTTCATCGACTCGGGCTTGCTCACCCATCCCGAAATGGTGGGCCTTAATCCGGAATACTTGCACGAGCTGATGTGGGGAGCCGCTCCTCGTGCCGCTTTGGCGCGGGCTCTTCTGCGGGGCAAGTTATGGCACTTCGATGTCAACGACGGCTATCGCTTGAAGCACGACGTCGACATAGCCGTCGGATTAGTCAACCCGCTGGACTGGTTGAACGTACTGGTCTTGCTCCGTACGTACGGCTACGAGGGGCCCTTCAATTTGGACTACAAGCCACCCAGGACCACCAGCAACCATGGAGTGTTCGCAGTCAGCTTTCCCTCCGCGGTTGACCGGTTCATCACGCTCTGGGAGATGGCAGGCGAGGTCAGCGCCGATCCGATCATCCAGGAGGCAACTGAAGCGCTGAAAGCAGGTGGCACTCCTGCGCCGAGTCTGGACGCCGACCAGATCTTCGCCATGAATCGTGACCTGCTCACCTTACATGAGCTCATCGCTCACCGCATTTTCCAGATCTTGGTCGGCCAGCACCGCGGCAGAGTATACTCGATTTGAGCCCAGCGGACTCATCGGTCGGAGGCATGGAGGTGCTGAACTGGCTCGGCCGGATGCTGATCATCCTGGGCCTGGTGCTGATCTTGCTCGGCCTGCTGCTGAGCTTGGGAGAACGTCTGCCGCTTCGGATCGGACGCCTACCGGGGGATATCATCATCCAGGGTAAGCATTCGGTCTTCTACTTCCCCTTGGCGACTTCGCTTCTGTTCAGTGTGGTGTTGAGCCTCATTTTGTGGCTGCTGTCCCGACGGCCTTGATCGGGGCCGAGCGAGCCTCGAGACGGTTCAGCGCAAGGGGCCCAACCGTTCAGGAGGCCAGTAGGCAAACACCGCTTTGCCATAGATGTAGCGGCGGTGAATGGGGCCCCACGTCCGACTGTCGTTGGACGAGCTCCGGTGATCCCCTAGCACGTAGTATTGGTCCGGCGGAATG
>JAUQPO010000288.1 GCA_030550335.1 Acidobacteriota bacterium | reverse complement strand
GGCGGAGCGGCCCACTCCGGCTGCCCAGCCTCCTCGAGCTAGCGCCTCCAGCCCAACTCAAAAGGCAGCCAAGCCTCCCGCCAGCGGCGGCCCACCAACCATGCAAACCGAACCATGGGAAGATGATTTAACCGAGCTTCTACGCCGCCATTTCGGCAATCGCATCCTGGAGTTCGCTTCCTACCGGGGCCAAAAGTTTCTCATCGCTCAGCCGGAGGCAGTGGTTCCGATCATCGAATTCCTCAAGTTGGAAGCACAATTTGACTATCTGGTCGACATTACTGCCGTCGATTACCCCCAGCGATCCGAACGGTTCGACTTAGTCTACATCCTATACAGCTTCGCACGGAACGAGCGTATCCGCATCAAGACGCGAATCCCCGAGGGGTATAAGCCGGAGAGCGCGGTGCGGGTACATCCGACAGCCAACTGGCTTGAGCGCGAGGTGTACGACATGTTCGGCATCGAGTTCGCCAATCATCCGGACCTGCGCCGGATCCTGCTCCCGGAAGACTGGCAGGGGCACCCCCTACGCAAGGATACAGACATACTGGCCATGGACAACGAATGGGTGCGCCGCCACCTGGGAATTGAAAGCGGTCAGTGAGCCATGGCAGAACGAACTTACCTCGGTGCCGACGAGCTCATCCTCAACATGGGGCCGCAGCACCCTTCCACGCACGGCGTTCTGCGCGTCGTGTTGAAGCTGGACGGCGAACGGATTCTGAGGGCCGACTGCGTCATTGGCTACCTGCACCGGGGCATCGAAAAGATTGCCGAGTACCGCACCTACCAGATGTTCGCCCCCTACGTGGACCGGATGGACTACGTGGCGGCGGTTTCCAACGGCCTAGGTTACTGCTTGGCCGTGGAAAAATTGCTCGGCATCGAGGCGCCACCTCGCGCACAGGTGGTTCGCGTCATCATGACGGAGCTGAACCGGATCGCCAGCCATCTGCTGTGGCTGGGCACGCACGCCTTGGACATCGGGGCAGTGACGCCGCTCTTTTACGTGATGCGCGAGCGGGAGGAAATCCTGAATATCTTCGAGGCTTATTGCGGCGCCCGCCTAACCACCCACGCCTTTCGGATCGGCGGTCTGCAATACGACGTCTACGAGGGCATGGAACAGCAGGTCAAACGCTTCTGCAAAATGTTCCGGCCCAAGATTGACGAGTATGAAGAGCTGCTGACTGAAAACCGGATTTGGAAAGACCGGACCATCGGCGTGGGCGTACTCACCGCCGAAGACTGCAAGGCGTATGGTGTGACGGGGCCTCTGCTTCGGGCCGCGGGTGTCAAGTGGGATATCCGCAAAGCCCAGCCGTACTCAGGCTACGACCGCTACGAGTTTGAGATCCCGACCCGACCGAACGGGGACACGTACGATCGCTACCTGGTGCGTATCCAGGAGATGCGCCAATCGGTCCGCATCATTGAGCAAGCGATCGAGGACATTCCCGAAGGGCCGATTATGGCGAAGGTGGGCAAGGTGATTAAACCGCCTCCGGGAGAGGTGTACGTGTCGATCGAGGCGCCAAAAGGGGAACTGGGTTACTACATCGTCAGCGACGGCTCCACGCAGCCTTACCGGGTGCGGGTGCGACCGCCCTCGTTCGTCAACTTGCAAGCACTGGACAAGATGGCGCGAGGAGGCCTCGTCGCCGACATTGTGGCAATCATCGGGTCCATCGACATCGTTCTGGGCGAAGTCGATCGCTGAGAAGAGTATGGGGTGCGATGCTGACCATTCTGAAGAAAATCTTCTTTGTCGATCTGATCCGCGGCCTGCTGGTCACCTTTCGGTACCAGCATCCTAAAAACATCTACACCGAACAGTACCCCGCGGAACGACCAAAAATTGCCGAGCGCTACCGGGGTGCCCCCCGGTTGAATATCAACCCGGAAACCGGCGAGACTCTGTGCATCGCCTGCAACCTGTGCGCGCTGGCGTGCCCGGAGCAGCTGATCGTGGTCACCAGCGAGCGCAACGAGGTCACCAAGCGCAAGGAACTGACCAAGTTCACCTACGACCTTTCCCGGTGCATGTTCTGCGGTTTGTGCGAGGATGCCTGCCCAGTCGACGCCCTGGAGTTGACCCAGGATTTCGAGCTGGCCAGTTACACTCGCGAGGGTGCGATCTGGGACCGGCAAATGCTGGAGGAAGGGCCCAAGCCGATATGGTACCGTTACTGACCCGCTCTAACTTTCGACTACGTCCGAGCCAATAGCCATGTGGAACGCGTTGTTCTTCTACTTGTTCGCCTTGATCGCCCTAGGGGGTGGGGTGTTAGTGATCACTCGCCGGAATGCTGTCCACAGCGCTCTATGGCTGGTGGTGTCGTTGCTGGGGGTAGCCGGCGAGTTCCTGTTGCTCGGAGCTGAGTTCCTTTTCGCGGTCCAAATCATTCTTTACATCGGTGGTGTCGTGCTTCTGATCCTGTTCGTCATCATGCTGGTCAACCTGGATCAGGCGGCGCGGATGCGGCAATTCAACCGGCAATGGGCCATCGCAGGGCTGTGCGCGCTGGTGGTCGGCGCAGAGATCGCTTATTTCGTGTGGCGAGGCGGTCCCCAAGCCTTCCAGCTCGCCACGCCGGTCTCTGCTGGCCCCGGAGAAGGCAATGTCGAACAACTGGCCGATGTACTGTTTTCCCGATACCTGCTCCCATTTGAGATCGCCTCGTTGCTGCTGCTAGTGGCAGTCATTGGAAGCGTAGTGATGGCCAAGAAAAGGAGCTGAAAATGTTGGAGCCAATCACTCCTGTCCATTTCCTGCTGCTGAGCGCCGCGCTGCTACTGGTGGGCACCATAGGCGTGTTGACGCGGCGGAACATCGTCGTCATTTTGATGTCCATTGAGCTGATCCTCAACGCGGTGAACCTCAACCTGGTGGCTTTCTCGCGTTACTTCGGAGAACCCTCTGGCCAGGTATTCGCCATCTTCGTCATCACGATGGCCGCTGCGGAAACGGCTGTGGCTCTGGGCATACTGATCGCGCTGTTTCGGAATCGTCAGACCGTCTTCGCCGATGAGATCGATTTGCTGAAGTGGTGAGGGACCAGGCATGCAGTTGCTGGATTGGATCTGGCTGATCCCGCTGTTCCCGCTGGCCGGTGCCGTCACCATGCTCCTTGTCGGTCGACGGCTGGATCCGCAACCCAAGCTTTCACCAGTCGCTCTGGCTCCGGAGCTTGCGCGGGAGTTGGGACGAGACACGCATCACCACAGTGACCCTCACACGGGCCAGGCCCACACCCATTCCGGCTCGCGCTGGCGAGGACTGATCAGTTGGCTTTGCCCTGGCACCGTGTTCCTGTCCCTGCTGCTGTCGGTCGGTGCGGTTCTTGAGCTTGCCCAGAAGCCCCACAAGGTCCACGAAGTCGTCCTGTACAGCTGGCTTGCTGGCTTCTCGTTCACCACATACGCTGGCCAGGCAGCGCGCTATGTGGCTGATTTGGGCTTTCTGCTGGACCCGCTCAGCGCGGTCATGATCCTCGTGGTCACTTTCGTGGGCTTCGTCATCCACGTCTACTCCATCGGCTACATGGGCCACGAGACCGGATACTACCGATTTTTCGGGTATCTGAATCTGTTCGTCTTCTTCATGCTCATGCTCGTGCTGGCGAACAACTACGCGCTGTTGTTCGTCGGCTGGGAGGGCGTAGGGCTCTGCAGCTACTTGCTGATCGGGTTTTATTTCCACCGCAAATCCGCAAGCGATGCAGGCAACAAGGCCTTCATCGTGAACCGCATCGGGGACGCAGCGTTCATCTGCGGGCTGTTGTTGATGTTCGCCGTGCTGGGTAGCGTGCGCTTCCTGGATGTCCAACAGGCCTTGGAACACCAGGAGATGGAGACGGGGTTCGGAATACTCAGCCTGATCGCGCTGCTGCTATTCATCGGTGCCACGGGCAAGTCCGCACAGGTCCCCCTATACGTCTGGCTCCCGGACGCCATGGAGGGTCCTACACCCGTGTCGGCCCTCATCCACGCAGCTACGATGGTCACCGCTGGCGTGTACATGGTGGCCCGATCTTCCGTACTCTACTCACTGACCCCTGTGACTTCCGGCCTGGTAGCCACCATCGGGGCGTTCACGGCCATCCTGGCAGCTTCGATCGCATTGGTGCAAACCGACATCAAACGGGTGCTCGCCTACTCGACCGTGAGCCAGCTCGGCTACATGTTTATGGCGGCTGGCGTGGGTGCTTACTGGGTGGCTATTTTTCACCTTTACACCCACGCGTTCTTTAAGGCTTTGCTCTTTCTCGGCGCAGGCTCGGTCATTCACGCACTGCAAGGCGAGCAGGACATCCGCAAGATGGGCGGCTTAAAGGACCGCATCCCCGTCACCTACTGGACTATGGTGATCGCCTCGCTGGCCATCGCCGGGATCCCAGGACTGGCTGGATTCTTCTCCAAGGACGAGATCCTCTGGCAAGCCTACAGCTCGCCCTGGGGCTCCACTGCCCTTTGGGCTGTTGGCACAGTGACGGCGCTGATGACGGCCTTCTATATGTGGCGACTGATGTTCTTGACCTTCCATGGGCCGTCCCGTGTGGAGCCGCACGTGGCTGCGCATATTCACGAGTCGCCTCGCGTGATGACCATCCCGCTCCTGATCCT
>JAUQPO010000287.1 GCA_030550335.1 Acidobacteriota bacterium | reverse complement strand
CGACGGCCGGCGGGCTAGGCCCTGCTAACATCGGCAAGTGATGCCCTCACCCGATCAAAATCCCAGTGAACTCACAGCTAAGGCACTGGCGCTTGGCTTGCTGCTCTCGCTGGTTTTCGGTGCGGCCAACGCTTATTTGGGCATGCGGGCCGGACAGACCGTGGCGGCAACCATTCCGGCCGCCGTGTTGACGATGGCGCTGTTTCGTTCGCGTTGGATGCGCGGTTCGTTGCAGGAACAGAACATCACGCGGACAGCTGCATCCGTTGGAGAAGCACTGGTGGCTGGCGCAATTTTCACCCTTCCCGCCTTCATGCTCGTCGATCTCGGGCAGGGCTCATTGTGGCAAGACTTGCGAGAGCATTACTGGGAGGCCACCACCATCCTCCTCATCGGCGGGTTAACGGGCGTAGGGTTCATGATCCTCTTGCGAAGGCCTATCTGCGTAGAGGCGAACCTGCCTTGGCCTGAGAGTGTAGCCAGCGTGGAAATCGTGAGGGCTGGCGAAAGCTCGGGCCCTGCAGCCCGAAGGATCTTCGAAGGGATGGGCCTGGGGGCAGCCATCCAGTTGTTGAAGAGCCGCATGGGTCTGCAGTGGATACCAGAGTACCTGGAGGGCTTCTGGCGTTTTCCTCAAGCCATCGTTCAACACTTCGATTTCGACCGCCATCCTCTGGCCCGTGTGCTCCACCAAGGTGGTATAGCCTGGACCACGCCCGCTTTCTCGCCAGCCTTGATCGGTATCGGGTACATTATCGGCCCCCGTTACGCCTCCATCAATGTGGCGGGCGGATTGATCGCCTGGTGGGTACTGATTCCCACGTTGCAGTTTTTCGATCCAGACTTGCTGCGCCGGCTTGGGCTTGCTGATCCGGTCCAGGGCAGCCTGGTGGCAGCCTACTCGCTGTGGTATAACGTGGTCCGGCCGTTCGCCGTAGGGGCGATGCTTATAGCCGCCGCCTACACCTTACTCGGGTTGCGCTCATCCATTCTGCGCTCCTTTAGGGGTTTGGGGGCGGCAGGCCTAGCGCGCAGTTGGTCTACAGTACCGCGCACCGAGCGGGATGTGCCCACGCAATGGGCGCTGGCGGGTCTTGCCGCCTTGATGCTGCCGATCGCAGTCATCTATCGCCACTTCACTGGCGACTGGCGCACGGCGGTATTCGCTACGGCAGTGATGGCGGTAGCGGGCTTCCTGTTGTCCGCGGTCGGGGCCTACCTGGTTGGGTTGGTGGGTAGTTCCAACCAACCCGTTTCCGGTCTGACGCTTGCCGCTCTGGTGTTCGCCGCGGCGGTGCTAACCGCCGCCGGAGTGCATGGAGCTGCTGGGATAGGCGCAGTGCTCGGAGTAGCAGCCGTAGTCTGCTGCGCTTGCTGCGTATCAGGCTCGCTGGCCCAAGACCTCAAAGCCGGCCATTTGCTGGCAGGTACGCCGTGGAAGATGCAAGTGGTCGAGATGGTCGCTGTGGTTTTGCTCTCGCTGTTCTTGATGGTGCCAATCATCGCTCTGCACGAGGCCAACTTGGACACAGGAGGCATAGGAGGGCGCGCGCTGCCAGCGCCACAAGCCGGGCTGATGGCTCAACTCGCAAAGGGCATCGTTGGGGGCGAAGTCCCGTGGGGTCTATTGTTGGCTGGGGCGGTGTTCGGGGTGGCCCTGATCTTGGTCCAGGCTCGTGCACCCATGTTGATTGCAGTGGGAATGTACCTTCCCTTCGACACCTCTTCGGCGATTTTTCTGGGTGGGTTGATGCGCTGGTGGATGGACCGCCGAGCGATGCGTGCTGGCCTGGATCGCGCCCAGGTCGAGCACATTGGAACCTTGCTGGCTAGTGGGCTGGTAGCGGGCGAGGCCGTGGTAGGAGTCTTACTCGCTATGGCATTTATTAGCGGCCTACCGTCGGTGTCGGAACTACTATTCGGCAGCCGGGAGATTTTGAAGCCCCCGGCCACCTATGTTTTAGCTGGGCTCAGCCTGGCGGCCATCGCATGGATGCTGGTCAGTCTGCCAGTCAAGTCGGGACGGGCCACAGGCACATGAGCCGTCGGTGCTGAAGTCAGCTCAAGTGAAGACCCCAATGCGTGCTTCGGATGGCCAAGCGCTTCAGGCTGCGAACACGCGCTAGCACACCTTCCCTTAGAGCTGTGCGTCTCGGAGCCGTGACGATTACAACAGCAATGACAAGCCCGCGGTGAACTGCCGGTGCCGGATCCAACCTTCTTGGTTCAACAGGTCAAACGGCTTGCCGTTCCGGTACTCGCGATAATCGAACCGGATGCCAAACATGTGGCTGACCCGGAACTTGATGCCTCCACCATAGTTCAGGCCGAACTTGGTCGAACCACCGCCCGAGACGGCCGATAAGCCAGGCCAGGCGTAATTATGGAAATGTCCTCCGCCGGTCACGAACAGCCGTACGGGAGCTCCTTCCGGCATCGCATAGATGAGGAAGTTGTAGAAGCCGCGATGGACGGCAGTGCCCGCTTCGCCGGCAGCTCCCTCTGCGAACTTCATCGTGGTGCGATTGTAGGCGTAGCCAAATTCGTGGCCGAAGAAGCGGTAGTTATTGACAGTGAGACCGAAACCGAACAGCCAGCCGCTGTCCAAGCCCACGTCGACCGTGTTACCGAAGCGATCGATCGGCAGGCCGCCGATATTCTTGTTGCCAAGTTGGTACCCCCCGGCAAAAAGCCCGATCTCGGCGACTTGGGCTCGCGACGGTCCAGACAGGGCCACCCAGATCGGCACCATCCAAAGCCAGAATTTCCACCGAAGGACGTCAGGTCGCATACTCATACCAGTACAACATGAATCTGCCCTGGCCCGTGAACCCCGCGGACGAGAATCTGCTCGATGTCTGCGGTGCGGCTGGGACCGGTGATGATCACCACTGAGCTCGAACGCTCGGCCAAATCCGGGACTTCCAGAAACAGGTCGTCCAGGCTGGCCAAAAGCCGTTCCTTTCGGAGCATAGCCACATGCACGGGTGGCAGCAGGGAGATCATACGGGGTTCGTCAGTCGTCGCGAACAAGACTAGGCTACCGGTGTCTGCCAACCCGTAGTCTGCTCCGGTGATTCCCACGTCTGCACTGGCGCAGGCTTGTCGGAGCGTTTCCAGAGTCCAAGGCCCCGCTTGGACCTCGGGGAGCTCCGTGATCTGACACTCGAGCAAGACGGACGCACCAGAAGCGACCGCGCGTTTGCCGGCCACAAGAGCCGCAACGTAGTGTTTGGCGTCTGAATGAGAAGCCGCCACGTGTAACTTCCCGCCGAGCTTCTCCAGGGCCTCGCCGAACTTTCGGATCCGTTCCTCTAGCGGCATCTGCTGCCCTCGGAGTAGGACGGTTGGCGGCTCCTCCGGAACCTGGCCGACGCTCCGGCCAATGGCCGTTCGCACTAAGTGTAGGATATGGTCTCGTTCCATCAGTCCAACGCCTCCCGAGCCGGTGGCCGCAACCGCCATAGCTGACGGAAGGATTGGGGAGGGGGCGGTGGAAAATCACGGTATTGCAGCCACGCCTTTAGAGGACCCAAGGCGAAGATGCCGGGCACTCGACGCAACCACCCGTTCGTCTCCTCCGTGTCGATCAAACCGAGTGCAGTGGACACCAGTTCGTACAGTTTCGGGCGCTTCATGACCGCGGCCCATAGGCGGAAGCTCAGACGTTCCCACCGGTTCTTGTTCTCGCGGATCTTGGCCTTGACCGCGTCGTAGCGCAGGTCAAGAAGTAATTGCGGCAGATCGATCTTGACTGGACAGACCTCACCGCAAGCGCCGCAGAGGCTGGAAGCGAAAGGAAGCCAGCCGGCCTCGTCCAATCCTTGGAACTGAGGGGTAATGACCGCACCGATCGGACCCGAATAGACCCAGGGATAGCTATGGCCACCGATTTTGCGGTACACCGGGCAGTGGTTCAGACAGGCTCCACAGCGGATGCAATAGAGGGACTGCCGGCGCGTACGGTCCGCAAGTACACGCGTACGACCGTTGTCCAGAAGGATGAGGTAGAACTGGCGCGGGCCGTCCAGTTCGTTATTTCGGCGGGGTCCCGTCAAGATCGACGTGTAAACGGTCAGAGGCTGCCCGGTAGCACTTCGGCCTAGCAGTTTTAGGAAAACCGCCAGATCCGCTAACCGTGGAATGACCTTCTCGATCCCCGCAATGGCCACGTGGATAGGAGGTAAAGTCGTGCTCAGCCGTGCGTTGCCCTCGTTCTCGACGATGACAATCGAGCCTGTCTCCGCGATCACGAAGTTCGCCCCCGTGATGCCGATGTCAGCCTGAAGAAATTTCTCGCGCAATGTCCGGCGGGCGATTTGTGTCTGGTGTTCCGGCTCCGGATCCGGTTCCACGCCGAGCCGCTGGTGGAACAGTTCGGCGATGTCATAGCGCGTCTTATGCAAAGCCGGGGCGACGATGTGTGAGGGCCGCTCGTTAGCCAGCTGGACGATGTATTCGCCCAAGTCCGTCTCCACCGATTCGAACCCAGCTTGCTCCAGCCGCTTGGTCAAGTGGATCTCCTCAGTGGTCATCGACTTGGACTTGACGACCAAATGTGCGCCGTGACGCTTGGCCAACTCGAGGATGAAGTCAGCAACCTGGCCCCCGTCCCGAGCGAAGATGACGTGCCCACCCCGCTCGGTGACCCG
>JAUQPO010000286.1 GCA_030550335.1 Acidobacteriota bacterium | reverse complement strand
CGGGCCACGGTTGGGTCTAGCCTGGCAGCTGACACCTAAGACGGTCATCCGTGCTGGAGGCGGAATCTTCTACTCGCCCATCAAATTCAGTTCCAGCAACGCTGGATTTGCTGCTTCGCCCAGCTTCGCCACCGTCGACGAACTCAAACCCGCCTTTTACTGGGACGACGGTTGGCCAGCTTGGACGCCTCCACCGTTTATCGATCCTGGGTACAATGCGGGCTCGACGGTCCGCTGGGACTTCCCAGACGACCTGGGTAAACTACCCACCAGTGCCACCTGGAACTTCGCCATTTCTCGCGTGCTGCCGAGCGACTTCGTCGTGGACCTCACTTATATGGGCAACAAAGGCACCTACCTGGCCAGCGATCGCGTCAACTACATGCAGATCCACCCACAATACGCCTACCTGGGTACGCTGCTGAACAGGCAGATCGACGATCCGGCAGTGGTGGCTCTCGGTTTCAAGCCGCCATTCCCTTCCTTCAAAAAGCTCCTCGGAGCTAACGCCACGCTCGGCCAGGCGCTGCGCATGTTCCCCCAATACCGCGGTGTGAGCACCGGCGGGATGCAAAACCACAGCGGGAACTCCACCTACCATGCCTTGATCGTGAAGGTGACTAAGCGTTATTCCAACGGCTTGGCGATGGTCGCCACCTACACTTGGTCCAAGCTTCTCACGGATGCCGACTCCTCAGAACCCTGGATCGCTGGTGTGGTGGGCGCGGGCGTTGGCGCCGGTGCGGCTCAAGATCATTACAACCGCCGCTTGGAAAAGTCTTACGGCGTGCTGGACATGCCCCACCAGTTCAAGCTCACCGCCAGCTACGACCTCCCCTTCGGTCCCGGACGTCCCTTCCTGAATCAGGGAGCGTGGAGCCGCATCATCGGTGGCTGGAACGTTGCTGCATTCGTGTTTGCCCAGAGCGGTTACCCAATGGGTGTCGTCGACACCGCTTACGACAACTACCTGTTCGGTGGCACACCGCGGCCTAACGTTCTGACGCACGACTGGCGCGCGCCCATCGCCGGCGATGAGTTCGACCCAGACAAGGACCTCTTCTACGATGTCTCGGCCTTCCAGCGCCGCACCAACCCCGCGGTCGATCCTTTCGGCAACGCGCCGCGCTTTAATGGCAAGACTCGCATGTTTGGCCGCGTGCGGGAGAACATCTCGGTCACACGGAGCTTCCACATCGTCCGCGAGCGCGTCCGCCTAGACCTGCGCTGGGAGACATACGACCTGTTCAACCACAAGACCTGGAGCCGGCCAGTGAGCCAGGATCTGGCGAATTCCCAGTTCGGCAAGATCACTAACGCGGAAGGCAATCGCACGATGCAATTCGGCTTGAAGCTGGTCTTCTAACCCTGGCGACTATGGCGGACCAGTCAGATGGAGGGGGCGGCTTTCCAAAGCCGCCCCATTTTTGTAATCCAGTGTTCGTTACCGAATCTGTTTCGGAGAGAGGAAAGCAATGCGCTGGCTCAAACGAACGATTGCCATCCTGATGCTTGCGGCTTCGACACTTGCGAGCGCAACGATCCAACGTGAAGTCCTGGCGTTTTACTACGCCTGGTACGGTAACCCTCAAGTCACCGGCAAATGGGTCCACTGGAAGGACGTTGACGAGGCGAAGAAGACCATAGCTTCCTCGACCCACTGGCCGGTGCTTGGACCCTATGACAGTCACGACCCCAAGATCGTCGACCAACACTTTCGCTGGGCCCGGCAAGCCGGCCTGACCGGATTCATTGTCAGCTGGTGGGGCCAGAACGGCTTCGACGATCAGGGCATGCCCCTGATGCTCGATACCGCCAAGAAATACCGGATGAAGGTCACCATCTACTACGAGACCGTCCCACCTCGTGGCAACCCTACAATCGAAGGGGCGGTCAATGACTTCGTCTACCTCATGGACCGCTACGCCAATCACCCAGCGTGGCTAAAGGTCGACGGCAAGCCCGTGTTCTTCATCTACGGTCGTGCCCTCAACGAGCTCAAGTTGGACGGCTGGCGAGAGGTGATTCGGCAACTCAGGGAGAAATACCCGCAAGGGATCATCTTCATGGGTGACCAGATTTCGCAGGCTGCAGCCGAAATCTTTGACGGCATTCACACGTACAACGTCACAGGGCGCACCAAGGGGATGTCCCCCGAGCAGCTCCGGAGCTGGGCCAAGGAATTCTACCCCATGACCGTGAAGACCGCGGGGACCAAAATTGCCGCCGTCACGATCATCCCGGGTTACGACGACCACAAACTTGGCCGCCCCGAGCCGCGCCCGATCACCGACCGACATAAAGGGCAAACCTACGCCATCCTCTGGGAAGAAGCCATCTCGGCCAATCCGGACTGGGTGCTGATCACGAGTTGGAACGAATGGCACGAGGGTAGTGAAATCGAGCCGTCGCTCGAAGACGGCACCCGGGCGCTCGAGCAAACCCGGCAGTTCACGCGGAAGTTCCTGAAGATGAAACCGCGAGGCCGACCTGCATCCTGAGGTGCCCGGCAGGCCCTTCGTTTGCGGCTGCGGGAGGAAACCCAGCATGGCGTGCTGCGGACACCGAACTACACCCCTCGCGGTGGTGGTCGTGGCTGGGCGTCTGCTGGCCGGCCAGTCGGCGCCCGGCCACGTTCTTGAAAACGATCACCTCCGGGTGGTCTTCAGCGTCTCCGGAGCCCTGGTCGAGCTCACCAACCGCGTTACCGGTCATACCTACGTCCGGGAGGGTCAGCTGCCTCCTTGGCGCCTGTTCTACCGCACCGGTCATGGTTACTACCAACCGGGAGATGCCCTCGACGTCGAAATCTCACCGCTCGGGCAACGCCCACGCATCGAGCTAGGTCAAGACACCATTACCCTCAGTTACGCCGATCTTGCGGCAAGGTCGCCCCGCTCGGACCAAACCCGTTCTTTACCGGTCAGCCTCACCGTGAAGGTCCACCTCGAGCGGGATCAGCTGAGTTGGGTGTGCACCGTGGTCAATCGCGAGCCCGAGATCGAGGTGACCGAAGTTTGGTGCCCATGGTTAAGTGGATTCGACCACCTGGGTCGCGGCCCTCAAGCCGATGTGCTTTACTGGCCAGAAGCCGCGGGCCGGCGCATACGCCACCCGCGAGCCTTCTTACAGTCCTTGCCTGGTGCGTCGCTCAAGCTCACTTACCCGTGGCCCGCAAGCATGCAATGGTTCACCCTCAACAACGGCGACGAGGGATTGTATGTCGGCAGCCACGATCGGACACTCATGACCACAGCTTTCCAGGTGACCTCCACTTCAGTGCTCGATGTGGCAGTGATCAAATACCCGTTCGTGCGCCCGGGCGAGGCCTGGAGCTCGCCACCGGCCGTTATGCGGCTATACCAAGGGACCTGGCATGAAGCAGCCCGTTTCTACCGCCTCTGGACAGCATCTTGGCTACCGGCACCGCAGCCTCCAAGTTGGATTCGCAAACTCGCCGGCTGGGCTCATCCTCAGCTAGGTCGTAAGGGGCAGTTCGGCCATTACCGCGGCAGTTACGCGGATTACCCAAGCCAGTGGTCCGCAGCAAGACAAGCCGGCTTAGGCGCCCTCATCGTCTTCGGCTGGGTCCAGCAAGGTTTCGACAACCGCTACCCGGAATACGAACCCGACCCTGCGCTGGGCGGAGAAGCTGCATTGCGCGAGGCGATCCGCCACGTCGGAGCAGCAGGTGGCCGGTTGATCCTTTACACCCAGGGGCAACTGATCGACCCGGTCACGCCGTTTTACTCGGCTCGGGGGCGGGCTATTGCAGCCAAGACCATCTGGGGTGACGACTACCGCGAGCAATACGCCTTCTTCGGTAGCGGCACGTTCCTGGAACTGATGCGCAACAAGTACTTCAGTGTGGCCTGCCCATCGGCGCCCGGCTGGATCGAGCAGCTCGAATCTCAATTCGAGCAAATTGCGCGCTATGGAGCCCACGGGATGATCTTTGATCAAATGGGGGGCCGCCCGCCCTACATCTGCTTCGATCCGGCGCACGGGCACCCGCGTCCGTCGCTGGCGAATGCACCCGGCAAAGTGGCCAACATGCAACGATTGCGACAGCGCATCAAGAGTCACGACACCGAATTCGCCTTCGTCATCGAACTAGCAGCCGACTGCTACCTGCCCTGGGTGGATATCACCCATGCCTGGGGACCTGGGTTCTATCCTGCCCCGGACAGCTTCGGGGAGCTACTCCGTTACACCTATCCAGAAGCGGTATTAACCAACCGCTCCGACACCCCCCGAGATCGGCGCGCCCACTACGGGCACGCCTTCACCCTAGGGTTGCGCTTCGATGCGCGCTTAGCAGACCTCCAAGACCCTGAGGTCGGCCCCTACCTTCGCCGGCTGTGTGAACTGCGTAATCAGTACGCCGATTTGCTACTGGAAGGGCGGTTCGTGGATTGCGAAGGTTTTTACGCCAACAACCCGCGCGTAGCCGCGCACGGGTTCCTCTCGGGCAACCGGTTGGCAGTAGCCCTGTGGAACCCGGAGCCTACGCATCAACGGGTGGAGATCGTCGCGCCTGGCTACCGACTGCGCGCCATCGAACGCCTAGAGCCCAGAGCTGTTGCCTATGACGAACCCCTGGGGCCGAATGAAGTGGCAGTGTGGATCTTCGAGAAATGACACCCGGAGGGACCAGTGTGAAAACGCGAGTGAATGTGGGGTGT
>JAUQPO010000285.1 GCA_030550335.1 Acidobacteriota bacterium | reverse complement strand
ACCACACCCAGCCGCCGCAAATGGACGTAGACTCGGGACACTGGCAGCCCCACCACGTTGAAATAGCAGCCGTCGATCCTGTGCACAAACCGCGACGCCAAGCCTTGGATCGCGTACGCTCCAGCCTTGTCCATGGGCTCCCCGGTAGCGACGTATTCTTCGATCTCTCGATCCGATAGCTCAACAAACCATACCGAGGTGCTCACCACATCTTCAATCGTCCACTCAGGGCCAGCCAGGCAGATCCCCGTCAGCACCTCGTGCCGGCGACCGGACAGCAGGCGCAACATCCGGCACGCTTCTATCGTGTCTGCCGGCTTCCCCAAAATCACTCCATCAACGACAACAATCGTATCGGCACCCAAGACGATTTCATTCTCCGAACGTAATGCCCCCGTAGCCTTGGCCCGAGCCAAACGCTTCACATGGTCCTGCGGGGTCTCGCCTGGATAGGGGGTTTCGTCCACCTCGACTGGGCGCACTGTAAACCGAAAACCCGCTCGCTCTAGCAGTTCACGACGCCTAGGTGACGCAGACGCAAGCACCAGGGTTTGCACACGCACAACTCGTCCTCCATCTCATCAGACGATAACCTGAGGACTGAGACCCACGTACTCCCTCGAGTCAGGCCGAGCACGACCAACGAATGAGAAGGCAAAGTTAATGCGGGCTGCCAGGCGAGCATGAAGCGTCTTTTGACACCCAGCCCCCGCCTGAAGTCGAGGGAAACGGCTTCAGCTCCTTCCCATTGTGCACTATTTCACCTTGCCCTTCCCGAGCGCTCTAGACAGGCGCCCGTGGCCGCGTTAAAACTTCTGCGGGCAAACGCATAGCTCCCCATCGCGTGACGGAACGTAAGGCCGGGGTGCCCGTGCTAGAATAGGCACGTTCCCAGCCGCTATGGAACGCGCAGGCCGGATCATACTGGGGCGTGCCAGCTTACGGCAATGCTTGGACGTCACCCAGTTTGCTTGGGCTTTATGGCGCGGCGCAGTCGGGAGCCGCGTGGCTAACCGCACCGTGCGCGTCTACCTCGAGGATGCAGTGCTGACCGTGGAGGTGCCGGACGAAATCTGGCAGCGCCAGCTGGAAAGTCTCAAGCCACAAATCCTGGCGAACCTGGGACGAGTTGCTGGTGACGTGGCGATTCGCGATGTGGTCTTCCGGGTGGCCGCGCCGAAGAAGCAGCCTGGCGTGGCCGGCGCCATAGCAAGTCCCCAGGGCAGGCCTGCGCCGCATTCGCTGGCCACCTCCAAGGCCCTACCATCTATGTCTGAAGGGGTGCAACCGGTATGGCGTCGGAAACGGTCGTGAAAATTACGCGGGAAGAGGTCCGCTACGTCGCAGACCTGGCCCACCTGAAACTCACCGAGGAAGAACTCGAGCGGTTCGCGCGGGAGCTCAATGCCGTCTTGGTCTATATGGACAAGCTGAACGAGCTGGACACCTCCGATGTAGAGCCGATGGCTCAAGTCCTTTACGACGCCGATCCTACCGCCACCCTAGCGGAAGACGAGCCGGAGCCACCCATCGGTGCCGAGCTGGCTCTGGCCAACGCACCACTCGCCGGGGCCGGTTTCTTCAAAGTGCCCAAGGTGGTGGAACGATAATCCATTAGCCTTCCCTGAGTTCGGGCCATGGATCTTCGAAAACTCACAGCGGAACAGATTCGAGCAGACCTCCTGCAACGCCGTTACAGCGCGGTAGAGCTCGCGCAAGCCGCCCTGGAATTCGCCGAGCGAGAAAACCCAAAGACCAACGCTTACCTGCATTTCTGCCCAGAACGGGCGCTCGAAGCAGCGCGCCGCGTCGATGAAAAAATCGCACGAGGGGAAGACCCAGGCCTACTGGCCGGCGTGCCCACGGCTGTCAAGGATGTAATTCTCACCAAGGGTGTGCGCACCACCTGTGCCTCACGCTTGCTCCAAGACTTCATCCCTCCGTACGACGCGACCGCCGTGGCCCGCCTTGAGGCAGCGGGGGCAGTCATCATCGGCAAGACCAATTGCGACGAATTCGCCATGGGGTCCTCCAACGAGAACTCTGCCTTCGGGCCGGTGCGTAATCCTTTGGATCCAGAGCGCGTCCCTGGAGGCTCGAGCGGAGGGTCGGCTGCAGCCGTGGCACAAGGCACTGCCGTGGTCGCCCTCGGGTCGGACACCGGTGGCTCGATCCGGCAACCTGCAGCCTTTTGTGGCGTTGTAGGCGTAACCCCGACTTACGGGCGCGTCTCACGGTATGGCTTGACGGCCTTTGCCAGCTCACTTGACCACATCGGGCCACTCTCACGGACGGTGCGTGACAGCGCACGGGTATTGCAGGTCATCGCCGGGCGTGACCCGCGCGACTCCACCAGTGCCTTTGCGCCAGTGCCGGACTACCTGGCGGCTCTGAATGGCAACGTTCGCGGCCTCAAAATCGGACTTCCGAAGGAGTACTTCGAGGGCCTGTCGGACGAGGTCGGGCGCCCACTACAGGAGGGCGTACGCCTGCTCGAATCACTGGGCTGCACGGTGCACGAGATCAGCCTACCCACCACCCCTTACGCAATCCCCTGTTATTACATCATCTGCACGGCCGAAGCGAGTTCCAACCTTGCCCGGTACGACGGCGTGCGCTACACCATCCGGTCCCAGCAGGCCACGGACATCATCGAGATGTATGCCGCCACACGTGGTGAAGGTTTCGGAGCCGAGTGCAAGCGGCGGATCATGCTCGGCACCTATGTCCTAAGCGCGGGATATTACGACGCCTATTATCTGAAGGCTCAGAAGGTGAGAACGTTAATCGCTCGGGACTTCGCCCAGGCTTTCCAACAGGTGGACCTCATCGTCACCCCCGTATCCCCGTTCCCCGCTTTCAAGCTCGGAGAGAAGATCGACGACCCCTTGCAGATGTACCTCTCCGACATCTACACCATCACCGGAGACCTGGCTGGCATCCCCTGCATGAGCGTGCCCTGCGGCCGAACGCGGGATGGCTTGCCCGTGGGCATGCAGATTCTCGCCAACCACTTTCAAGAAGCCCTGATGCTCCGCCTGGCCGACGCATTTGAGCGCGCCGGCGGATTCCAGCTTTGAGTCCAGAGCCCCACTTGTTACATCTAACAGCCTGAAGACTAGCGAAAGGAGTCAATCATATGCCACACACGCTTCCGAACTTGCCTTATCCTTACGACGCGTTGGAACCGTACATCGACACCATGACCATGGAAATCCACCACACCAAGCACCACGGCGCCTACGTCGCGAACTTGAACAAGGCGCTGGAACAAGCACCGGAGCTAGCTAACCTTCCCGTCGAAGAATTGCTTGCCAACCATTGTGCACGCGTGCCGGAAGCGATTCGTACTACAGTGCGCAACCATGGCGGCGGCCATGTTAACCACAGCCTGTTTTGGACAATCATGGCCCCCAATGCGGGAGGTCAACCCTCGGGCGAGCTCGCCACTACAATTAGCAGTGTTTTCGGTAGCTTCGAGAACTTCAAAGAGAAGTTCTCCAGCGTGGCAGCCAGCCATTTCGGTTCGGGCTGGGCGTGGCTGGTGCTAGCCGACGGGCAGCTCCAGGTCTATTCCACGATGAATCAAGACAGCCCCTTAATGCAGGGCCACATTCCCATCCTCGGGCTCGACGTGTGGGAACATGCTTACTATCTCAAGTACCAGAACAGGCGCCCCGAATACATAGCCGCGTGGTGGAACGTAGTCAATTGGAAGGAAGTCGAGCGGCGTTTCCAGCAGGCCCGCAGCCGGTAAGCCATTCCTTCGTTTCGACTGGTTGAATTTCGGCGTCGGCCGACCATAGGCTCTCTGTTTGCGGACGGGAGAAAACTAGGGTCGGCCACGCCCGGGATCAGACGATCGTGCAGCCGCCCCGGGTCCACGTACCGGTTCAACCGGACCTTGGTTCAGGCAGACCTTCGGCCGAGGCGGCAGGCCTTCCACCACACCAGCAAGCACACCAGGTGGGCCGTAACCGCTACAATTCCCCCGGGCTGGACCAGACGGGGTGATAAGCGGATCATCGACTGCGCTGCTGCTTCACCTGCCATGTTCAACCCCATCCCTGCGGTGACCAGCAGCAGCCCCACGTCGGCGCTGCGAGCACGAGCCAGAGCGAACCACAAGCCGAGCACAAGCACCGTGGTCAGGAAGCTCAAGTTGCGGCTGAGCTCCGTCATGTAGAGCCCCAGAGTGGAGCCAGAGCTGAGGGCGAGACTCAACAGCGTTCCTACCGCCGTCAGCGCCAGGGCGCGATTACGAAATTTCACCAGCGACGTCTCGCCTCGCGCGAGACGAAAGACCAAATCCAGTACGAGCAAAAAGGCAGCTACTCGCCGCACCGTGTCCGTAACGTAGTACGCACTCGCTTGTCCGGCCGTCCACTCAGCCGCCCCCAAGAACAATGCGGCGTCGGCTACGCCGGTCAGGAAGACCACTAGCAGATAAAGGAGAAGAACCGGAAAACGCCGGTACAGCCCGCCCAGCAGCGCGCCGATGACCACCAGCTCAAGGCCCAACCCAACAACGACCAACGCACCGAGGAAAACGTTCACGTTGCGTCAACATTATACGGCCCCTCTGCTCAGGGTCGCTGGCTGGCGGTGATCTCGCGGTCCGTCCCTAGGTCATCGGAGCCACAGGAGGTAGGCCAGCACACGGCGATCACCGCCATGCATCACCGCGCGCTG
>JAUQPO010000284.1 GCA_030550335.1 Acidobacteriota bacterium | reverse complement strand
TCATTATCGACGGCACTCCGGTGGAAACCGGGCCTAAAACAGCTTACACGCCTCCGGTGGATGCTGTGGCCGAATTTACGATTCAGCAAAACAGTGTGGACGCCGAGTTTGGACACAGCGCTGGGGGGATTCTCACCTTAGCGATGAAATCGGGCACGAACGAGTATCACGGGTCTTTGTTCTATTTGGGACGCAATCCCGCATTGAACGCTGTCGCTGACCGCACGGTCACGCCCCGCGCCAAGAATCGAATCCGTCACCACGTAGCGGGTGGGAGTTTGGGACACCCGATCGTGCGGAATAAGCTGTTCAACTTCTTCACTTTCGAGGATTGGCGAACGGTCCAGCCGTGGAACTTCACACGCACTATGCCTACTGAGCTCGAGCGCAAAGGAGACTTTTCTCAGAGCCTCAATAGCGCCGGCAGCTTGCGTCGGATCTACGATCCTCTGACCACGGTCTTCGATCCAGCCAAGAACAAAGCTACTCGCCAGCAATTCCCGGGCAATGTGATTCCCAAGTCACGCATGGATCCTCTGTCGCTGAAAATCCTCGAGCACGTCTGGTTGCCTAACAACCCGGGCGACGACATCACTGGGCGGAACAACTTCAAAGTCGAGTCCAACCGGTTTTACGACTACTGGAACTTGTCGGACCGTGTGGACTGGCAAATCAACGAGGTCTGGCGGGTTTTCGGCCGTTACAGCCAGTTCCACACTGTGGTGTGGGAAGAAAACCTCTCGGGCAACAACTCGCTGTGGTGGCCTTACGATGCAGGCAGTCTGAGGCACGGGTTGAACGTAGCTGGCGACGCCGTCGCTACGTTGAGCCCCAACACAGTAGTGAATCTTCGCGGATCTTATAACTCGATCATCGACCAATACGATGGCGGCCCGATGGTGATCACGGCGCAAAAGCTGGCGGAGTTATGGCCGGATCGCTGGTTCGAGCCGTATCTCAAAGAGGTTCCGCAGATTCTTCCCCCGCGGTTCGACATCGATCAGGGCGGCAGCTTCGCCAGGGGCAATTACTGGTACCAGCGGCCGCGTAGTTGGAGCGCTCACGGGCGACTTTCGCATTACGCCGGAGTCCATTACTTGAAAGCCGGATTAGAGTGGAGAGCCCTCGGCGGGAGGTCCTCGCGGCCCGATCCGATGCGCTTCAATTTCTACCGGGCTTTGACCGCCGATACATTCATTTCGCCCAACACCGCCCTGGTGGGCGATGGCTGGGCTACGTTTCTGATCGGCGCGCTGGATAACCGCTCCTATGCTCGTTACATCCCGATGCAAAAAGCTCGCTACCAGTTTTGGGCGGGCTACTTCCAAGATGACTTCAAGCTCACTCGCCGGGTCACACTAAACTTGGGGGTGCGCTACGAGTATGAAACCGCCCCGTACGACCCCGAGAACCGCGTGCCGCGGTTTCTGGACTTGAGCGACCCCATCCCAGAGATGCAGCAGAATCCACCCCAGTTCCCACCCGAGGTGGTGGCTTTGATGAAACAACCTCCAAAGCTCACGGGTGCCTGGTACTTTGCAACGGAGAAGGACCGGCAAATGTGGAACAGCCCCAAGCTCACCCTGTTGCCACGGGTGGGCGTGGCCGTCCGAGTCAATGGCAGAACCAGCTTCCGCAGTGGATACGCCCGCTACGTGGTGCCTCCCCTGTTAATGGCGACGGGTGGGATCGGCGACTCCCTGGGCAGCATGTACATGCCGGGTTTCAATGCCGAAACCTATACCCTGCCCGTGCTGGAGGGCATCCCCCAGGCTTTCTTCCACAATCCCTTCCCGCGAAATAACCCTTTGATCATGCCCGTGGGCAAGAAGCTGGGTCGATACACCGGCCTGGGCGGCGATCTTCGGTGGAGCTACCAGGATGTCAAGCCCCACACCAACGATCGCGTGAATGTCTCACTCCAGCGCGAGCTGGTCGACCAGATCGTGGCTGAGGTCACCTACTTCATGAATCTGGGGCACAACATCCCCTACACCAAGCGCGTCAACCTGGCCGATCCGACGCTGAGCTACACTTACCAGGCTCAGCTCAGCAAGAAGGTCAAGAATCCCTTCTATAACTACCTCTCGCCGGACAAGTTCCCTGGACAACTGCGGAACCAGGAGTACGTAACCATCGGCTCGCTGCTGGTGCCTTATCCGCATTACGGGGACTTGCGCCAGGAGAATACCCCGGGCGGGCGCAACCGGTATCATGCGCTGCAGGTGCGCCTCCAGCGCCCGTTCGTACGTGGCTACAACTTGCTGCTCGCTTACAACTACAATCGCGAGCGCAACGAAGGCTTTTTCAACGTGGATGATGAGTACGCAGGCCGCTTCACCTGGTTGAATGGAACCCGTCCACGCCACCGGATCTCGGGAGCCGGCGTTTGGGAGCTGCCCTTCGGTCGAGGCCGGCATTGGCTCAGCAGTGCCTCAGGAGTCTTACAAGGCTTCCTCGGAGGATGGCGGATCAGCTCCATCGTCAGCTACGAGACAGGTGAGCTTCTCACCTTCGGCCAGATGGAGTGGAACGGTGAGGATCCCCGACTGGATGAGCCCACGCCCCAGCGGTGGTTCCGGACAGAGGTATTTTCTAAGGCCCAGCCCTACACGCCGCGCCGGAATCCTCGCGACTTCCCAGGTCTGCGTGGGCCCGGGTATTTCAACTGGGACGGTGCCGTTTCGAAATCCTTCCAGCTGACCGAGCGGTGGCGCCTGGAATTTCGTCTCGAGGCGTACAACGTGGTCAATAACCTCACTTGGGCGAACCCCAACACAGACGTGCTAAGTCCTTTGTTCGGTAAGACGACGACGCCACGAGCTTACACTTTCGGGCGCCAGGTGCAATATAGCCTTCGCTTGGAGTTCTAATAGGTGCTGGCGGGGCGGGCGCGGTGGGGCGTCAGGCTCCCACCGACGCTCCCCCATAGCCGTTGCGCTGTCGGGAAGCGCTGACACACACTGATGGTGTGGTGGAGCAGTGCACTTGCGGAGCGAAGCCGCCGGCAGACGCAAGGTTCTGCCACCGCTGTGGGCGGCCACTGTTTGAAGAAACGCCTAGGCTCGAGGAGACATCTGAACCGCCCGAGCTGCCTTCAGCCTCGGCTTCTTCGTGGGTTGCGGCTCTAGCCCCCACGGAGATCACCTTCGCCAATCGCATAGCCGTACGCAGTGGATTGCTCGCGGCCATCGTCGCGTCCCTGTTGATCTCCCTTCCCATGCCTGCCTTTTTGAACTTGGTATGGGCGCTGTTGTGTTTGCTCGGGGCGGGGATGCTCTCCGTCCACTTCTATGTCAAGCGGGCTGGCGTCGTTTTGGCACCAAAGGCTGGGGCACGGCTAGGTTGGATCACTGGCGTTTTCGCGTTCACGTTTGCGGTGCTCAGTTTTACCATCACGATGCTGTTGATCACCCGCCGCGGCGGGCTGATGGAGTTTTATCGTCAACAGTTCGAAATGCGCGGGATCCCGCCAGAGCAGCTGGAATCGGCCTTGAGGATCCTGGAGAATCCAGTCGCGCTGGCTGCCACGGTGGTGCTGAGCCTGATAGTGATGTTTGTGCTATTCACTGCGGTGCCTGTGGCTGGAGGGGCGTTGGGAGCGAAGTTCTTCGGCGTGCCACGCGACAGAGGCTAGCGGCTGCGAACCACTGCTGCTAGAGCTAGCTTCGACAGAGACCGCAGCCGGGCAGGCTCGGGCAGCGCGCCACTCGCTTCGCTTGACGACCGCCACTCCGGTAAGGATGATTCCTGCCGCCACGATCTGGCGCACCGTTACCAGCTCGCCGCCGAGCCACCAGCCGAGCCAGACCGCTATGAGCGGGTTCACGTAGGAGTGAATCGAGATGAGGGGCACGGGCAGCGTTTGGAGCGCGTAAACGTAACAGGTGTAACCCGCAATTGAGCCGAACACGATCAAGTAGGCAGTAGCCGCCAGGCTTTGCTGGCTCCAGCTGGTGACGTTGAGCTGCCCTAGACGTGCTGCGGGGATCGCAAAGGCTAGGCCAGCAGCGAGCTGCTGGATTGCTCCACCCCAAAGTGGGTGGACGTGGGCTGCGTGCCGGCGTTGCAGAACCGAGGCCAATGCCCAGGAGGCACACCCTAGCTGGAGCAAAACGAAGGCCTGGAACAAACGGGTACCCACTACAGGTTCGCTGCTCCCCCATCCCAACAAGGTCACCGTCCCACTGAGCCCGATGGCCAACCCAAGCAGCGTCGCGGCTGCTGGCTTTTGGCCTCCGGGGATCGCCACTTCTAGCCCTACCATCCAAAAAGGCGTGACGGTGACGATGAGTGCAGCCAGCGCGCTAGGAATCCAAAGCTCGGCGTAACTCAGAGCGCCGTTTCCAAGCCCCAAGGCGAGGATGCCGTAGAAAGCCGACCGGAGGATGTCCTTTTTTGCAGGCTTGGGGGCGCGCGCCAGAGCTGCAAGCCCCATTACGGCTAGGCCTGAGGCAACGAATCGGAACGCCACCAGACCCAGCGGCGGGATCGATTGGACAGCGATCCGAATCGCCAAATACGTGGTCCCCCACAGGACACATATCGTCCCGAGCGCTATGTAAGGCAGGAAACGATCCGATCCCCTCAACTCAATTTGATAGCATTCGGGTGCCGTTATTTGCAGGGCAGCGCTCAGACTGTGTGTTTGACAATGGAAGTGCACATGGAAAAGCTCGTTTTGACGCTGACAGTAAATCCGGCGATTGACCAAATTTTCGTGACGGACCGCCTGGTTT
>JAUQPO010000283.1 GCA_030550335.1 Acidobacteriota bacterium | reverse complement strand
ATGACCCCCACCTCAGCCGACTCGGCCATTCCAACCCGCCACCCTGCTTCCGCCAACCCGAGCACCAAACTGCGCACCACCATCGCGTGGCAAAGGTTATAGCGCGAACCGCCCTCTGCTCGAACAGCCCGGGCCCCCACTCCTGCTGTATCTACGTAAAAAATGGCCTGCTCGCCGAAGGGAAGCCTCGCTCGAGCCCTATGCGCGGCTCGTCTCGCCGTATCGAGCCGATGATCTGGATAAAACAGGTCGCTCACCACCTCGCAGATCTCCCGGCGCATCCTGTATTGTCGTTTCAAGCCCACCAAGTACGGCGCTCGTTGCCCGGACCGGACGATCTGAGGAATGTTCGCAGTCTCGAATACGTTCCGCTTCAGCCAATCAAGCACCACCTGTTCCCCGCTCACGACGATCGGAGGAAGTTGCCGAAAGTCGCCGGCCACCACCACGCTCTGGGTAGCCAACCCGGCAGCGTAATAGACCAACGGCAGGATCAACATCGAGGCCTCGTCCACGATCACCACGTCGAACGCTCGCTCGAGTTCCTCGTGCAGGTAAGTACGGTGCACGGTCGTTGCAAGAATTTTGCAGTCCTGCACGAGTTGCTTCCGGATTTGCGGTAAGTCTCGATCGATAGCGGCAAGCCGTGCGTACGTCTCCCTCCGTGCTGTTTGAATGCTCGCCAGACGGTGCGTGATCTCGAGCCTGGTCGGGAAGCGCTTTGTGACTTCCTCGAGCTGCTTCAGCCTGAACCGCACGGTAGCCAGCTGTTCCTCCAGCTTCCGCTGTTGAACCCGTTTGTTCTGAATAGCCTCCTCTGACCTTTGGAGTTGTTCCTGCTCCTGCCTCAGCTCTGCTTCAAGCTGCACTGGGTTCAGACGCTTGAAGAGTCTTTCAAGCCGGCCCATTTTGCGAGCTTGCTGTAAGAGGTCACTTAACTCTTCCACACGCCTTCGGCGTTGCTCAACCGAAGTCTGCAGCGCCCGTACAGCGCTGCGGACCGCATTCAGTCGGTCCTGGACCGATCCTAGCTTCTCTCGCTCCTCCTCCAATACGTCCCACTGCCTAAGCGCCTCCTGAAGTGACTTTTCTTCGCTCGCCAAAGCTTGCGCTGTGCGTTCAAGAGCAGCTCTTTCCTCGCGCAGGGGCTTAGATAATCGCTCCACCACTTCGTCCAGGACGACAAACTTCCCGTATTGCTGCCGCAACTCATCGCTGGCGATGGGGCCGTAGCGCAACACTAGTCCAGTTTCCAAGCCCGGATCACCCTTTAGCCGCTCACAAATACGATGCAGGGCGGTGTCCACGGCAATGTTTGTATTGGACACGAGGAGGATTGACCGGCCACTCCGATAACAAGCTTCGGCGATGAAGGCTAGCGTGAGGGTCTTACCAGTGCCCGGCGGGCCCCATATGAATGTGACCGGGCTGTGTTGAGAAACCTCGATTGCTTGCCGTTGCTCGGCATTCGCTTCCTCAAGACTCCAGCACCCGGCAGCACCTCCCCTCTGGTGGACTTCAAACCTGATGGGACGCAGGCCCAAAACGCTTTCCGCAGTTTGCTGGTTGAAGGGCCGTCCGCCTTGAGCGAGATTCTGTAATCTCTGGCGGAGACGGTCAAGCAAGAAACAGGGGTCGGTCAGCAACAAAGCTTCTTCGATGTGAACCCCCAGGTCTTCCTCCAAGCCCAGCGTCAATACGCCTTCGCGGAGGGAAACCACCACTCCACGCGCCCTTCGCTGACCCACAACCAACTCCACCGGAGACTCGTCGCCCACTTCCAACTCTCCGCACTCCCTGAACCGGTAGAGCCAATACCCCGCTAGTGCGCCGACTCGTTCTCCGTTGCGTATTACGTTCGCCGACCCGCGGTAACGCTTCCGGACTTCGCCAACTTCCCGCCCGAGCGCGTCGATCATCAATTTGACCGGGTCCATCGCTGATAAGGGCCTCATTTACTTCACGGTTATCTCCCAGTCAACACCGGACAATTGTCTAACGTTGGGGCGTTGCCCTTCCCTAGAAAAGCCTGGTTCCAACGAGCTCGGCTCGCCCATTCCGCCGGGCACGACCTCTCATCGGGGAGAGTAGCCTCCGGTTCTCCCTCGTCAGTTAGGTGCCCCCACAGGCACCTGTTGAGGACATGCCAGCCCTAGTTTACCACCCGGTGCCCTCCGTAACTGAAAGCAAGCCGGGTAGGATCGACAAAGCAGCCGACGTGCACCACTCACCCAGCCTCCACTTCCGTCAGCGCGCATAGTCTGCCCTTCGGAACTCGCGGCGGTGTGCAAAGACGTGGGCTCTGTCTGCGCCAGTCGACGGGTTACTTCGACCAGCGATAGCCTGGATACATTCTCCCAACGCGCCTTTCGCTGACCATTTCCCTTATTGGCCACCTTGCTCGGCTGGACCGACCCGCCTCCCGCCTGGAGGTCGTCCTACCAGTCCCACACTAGAGCCTGAGCCGCTCGGAATAACCGAACGTTCCGAGTGACCCAGCTGAACTGCCGCCAAGCCCAGTTTCGGGTTTGGCCCGGTCTTATAACTCCGGCGGCTTGAACCTAGTGTTTTATGTAGAAAAGTTCACCCACACAGCCACCCTCAAGAGTCCAAGCATGGACAAAGGCCACTACTCATCGCATTCCATCGTCAAAAAGATGGGCCGCACCGGGCGCCTAATCCAGTCTTCGAAAAACATGGGGAATTAACGTAGCGAAACCCTAAGTTATATGACATGTCCTAACATTGCGGAGTCAGTGCGAAGAATCCAACCTAGCAAAGGGGCGTCATGGCAACCAGCAGACGTACGCTCATCGTTGGAATGATCGACGTTCACTAGTCGCCGGCAGCTCGGGCATGAATCGCTATCGCTCCGCGCGGCCCCCATTCTTTTGGATGAGCCTTGCGTCGATTGCAAGATTGAGGTCGACGACCCACTTGGAGAACTACACCCAGCTTGGGGCTTGCTAAGCTGCCTTTATTACTCAAGGGCGTGACCCCTTTCCAATAACACATCGAGCACATTCGCCAGTTGAGCCACCTGTCTCCGACCGTCGAACGTTTCCAGAAACCAAGATCCCGGTGGAGAAGGTTCGGGGATGTTAACAAGGAAGTTACCTAGTCTCACCGCTACGCTCTCGACTGGCTCTCGGGGGTCAACAAGTAAGCAGGGCACACCCGAGCGCTCTAGGATGGACCGCGTCGGAGATCCCAGTGGCGACCAAGCTACGATCGGTATGCCCGAGCGCACGTAGTCGAACAACTTCGCTGGAATCTGAAGCGACTCATCTCGTCCCACCAGGTCCAGTAGCAAAAGTGCACTCGCTCGCTGGATCCAATCCCTAAGGACGGCTTTTGGTTTGGACCCTTGATCCAAAATCACCAGCCCCGCACGTTGCAACTCGGAACACTCGCGGGCACAATCGCGAAACGGGTGATCCGAAGCCGGCCCCACGAATGCGGCTTGCCACTCTCCAGGGCGGACCCACCCGTGCGATGCCAAATAGTGCCAAACCCGCATGAACTGCGTCGGGTACCGGTGGGCGTACACGGATTCCGTGGGCGCGGCCAAGAGGGGTGGTGTTGAGGGGCGGGCCGGACAAGCGGATCCATTTCCTTCACACCATCACACCATCACACCATCAGCAAGCCCTCATCACCGCTGCTCAAACCGAGCACAGGAGCCGCCAGCGTTCTGAGTTGGGCTCTCTACTGGCCGGCAGATGTGTGGGTCCACTGACAATCCGATCTCCGCCAGACATCGCATAGCTATCCAGGGACCACTCCCCAGAGGGGCTACGATCTAGGGAGGATAAGGCGGCGCCGGCCTGCGACGACACTCAGTACAGCCCCGCAAGCAGGAACGCGTTGAGTGGGCCCGAAGACCCCCAACACCGATTCTTGGCTCGACACACGCGGCTTGTCTTGTACAATTCTCAAACAGGAACACACAAGGCGGAAGAGAATGCTGCACGTCCGCGGGTTGGTATGGGCGTCCCCAAGGGCGTCACCTGCCGATAGAGAGAACGCAACAAGGCGGATACGCACGGCGTGTGCATTTGGGTCAGTACTCGGAGTATACTACGGTCGCACTCCGTCAGTGATCCGCGGCCTGGTCCACTACGGCCGAAGCTACCGTGATGAGGACGCGCGACCAAGCGTGTGCAGGTCTAACAACGTGAGAGCGCGAGCGCGTAGCTTCATTTTCGGGGAACAGGCGTGAGCAAGGTCCGCCAAGCCGTCTACCTGTCGTTCGGGGTTCGCTATGCCACCCTTGGAATTCAAGCACTCACGGTAGCCATACTGGCCCGCCTGCTCACGCCAGCCGAGATTGGCGTATTCTCGGTGAGCATGTCCGCGTTAGCGATAGCGCAGGCCCTACGCGAGTTCGGCATAGGCAACTACATTATACAAGAACCGGAGCTCGACGCTAACCGGATCCGCACGGCATTGGGCGTGGCAATCTGTGTATCGTGGTTTCTGGCTGGAGTTTTGTTCTTGCTCGCGCACCCGCTTGCTCTGATTTATCGCGAGGAAGGTATGGAGCGGGTTGTCCGTGTCCTTTCCCTGATTTTCATATTAAACCCCCTGGGGTTACCCGCTTATGCCCTTCTCAACCGCCAGCTGCGTTTGGGCCCGCTAACCTTCGTCGAGGTCGCCAGCAGTCTAGCCCAACTGGTCGTTAGCGTGAGCGGCGCGCTGCGCGGAGCAAGTTACATGAGCCTAGCGTACGGCCAGCTAAC
>JAUQPO010000282.1 GCA_030550335.1 Acidobacteriota bacterium | reverse complement strand
GGAACGCTGGCCGTAGCCACAGGGTATGCACGCGGCCCGTCCCCTGAACCCGCAAGTCGCAGGTGAGCCGGGCACGAAGGGCCGGCTGGTGCCGTCGCCTGGACCAATGCGGGGAAGCCAACGGCAACGCCTGCTTTGACCCATTCCAGCCCTTTGCCTTCAATTATGGCCCAGGCGCGTGTTGGTACCTACCAACAGACTGTGGTATGAACCGGGAAGGCTATGCCATCGTGCGTTGGCTCGGTCCGGAAAGCGCTGATTGGGTTGTTCGGGCTGCTAGGAGTCGTGTCCGCTACGGGCCAGCCACAACACCCATGGTGGACGCACCAGCCCATACGCTTGATCCAGACGAACTTGAGGGAAACCGACTCGGGCTTGGATCCAGAACGTCTGGTGCGGCAGCTGGAAGAATTCCGCGCCAACGTCTTGTTGCTGAACATGGGAGGGATCGTGGCCCAATACCCCACCCAGGTGCCTTTCCATTACCCAAGCCCTTACATCCCACCAGGTCGAGATCCGTTCGGAGAGGTTCTCCGTCTGGCACACCGACGGGGTATTCGCGTCATCGGGCGGTTCGACTTCAGCCGAACGTTAAAGCCGGTCTTTGACGCCCATCCGGAGTGGTTTTTCCGGAAGGTGAACGGCGAGCCAGCTATCTATAACGGCCTCTACACCACTTGCATCAACGGCGGCTACTACCGGGAGCATGTCTTCCAAATCCTCGAGGAAGCCCTCACACGGTACGAGGTTGACGGGTTGTTTTTCAACATGTTCGGCAACCCCAGCCGTGACTATAGCGGCAATCGATTGGGCCCCTGCCACTGTGGAGCTTGCCAGCGGAAGTTCCGCGCAGAGTACGGGCGAACGCTACCGGAGGACGACAACGATCCACAATACCGCGAGTTTCTGCAGCGCTCGGCGAGCGAAGTCGCGCGCCAGATTGCCTCTCTAATCCGCAGGTTACGGCCGCAAGCGGCGTTCGCCACTTACATCCACGAGCACGTCGACTGGATCATGTCTGAGTCGAACACAGCTGTTGACCGCCCGTTGCCGCTCTGGCCTTACTCGGCGAGCGATAACGTGATCTACGCGCGCTGCTCCGAGCCAGGGAAGCTGGCGGTGAACCTCTCGATGAGCTTCGTCGATTATCCGTGGCGCTTTGCGTCCGTGCCTCCCGAGGAGATCCGGATCCGCCTCCAACAAGCCATGGCGCATGGCGGCGCTCTCGCCCAGAACATGCACGGCACCATGGACCAGGAAGATCGCACCTTTCTCGAACCTGCTCGGCGCGTCTTCGCCTGGCACGCAGCGCACGAGGAGTACTACGTCGGACAGGAACACGCAGGTAGAGTCCTGCTGGTAGGAACACGTTCAAATGCCTACCGTGGTTTGTTCCGTTTGCTCAGCGAGGAGCATATTCCCTTCCAGGCTTCGAACAATTATCGGTGGCTGGCCGAGCACCCGGAGGCTTTTGACTTGGTGATCGCCACTTCTCCTCCGCCTGCGTCACTGGAAGCCTGGGTGCGACGAGGCGGGCGGTTGCTGGTCATCGGGCCTGAACCGCCACCCTTCGGAATTCCGAAGCCGATCCGTCGTTGGGAGGATGTGCGCGGTTACTTCCGCATACGCGACCACCGGCGCTGGCCATCGCTCCGCGATACTCGCCTGACGTGGCTCTATGGCCCGTACTTGGAGCTCCCGCCGGTTGCCGAACCCCTGCTGACGCTCATCCCACCATCCATGTTCGGGCCACCGGAGAAGGTGTTCACCGACGCTGTCGAGACCGATAAACCCGGCGTGTGGCTTGGCCAGCTGGGTCAGGGCCAAATGGTCTACGTTCCTTGGGACATCGGGACGCTGTACTACCGGCACAGTTCACACACGCACGCTGGCCTGCTTCGCGATCTGATCGACGGCTTGTTGCCCCAGGGCCGCCAGCTCATCGCTGACGCCCATCCCTTGGTGGAAATCAGCTTGATGCGTCAGCCTGCAAGAAGACGGCTGCTCATCCACCTGATCAACCTCTCGGGGCATTCGCAGACGGCCTACTTTCCACCACTTGTTACCGGCCCCATCCGGATCAGCGTGGTGGCTTCATTCGCCCGTGCCCGCTCGTTGCGTTTGGGGCGATTCCTGCGTGTGCAACGTCGGGGTCAGTATGGTGAGTTTGTCCTCCCGCGATTAGAGGACTTCGACACGGTGGTCCTCGAACCTGAGTGAAATCCCACTAGAGGGGGATTATGAGGTGGTGCGATGAATGAAGTTGAATGGACGCGGCGGCAATTCTTGTTGACGGCGGCCGAAGCAAGTCTCGCTACAGCTTTCTCTTGGGCGGCGGACCCTGGATGGTTCGAACGCCCTATGCGTTGGGCGCAGTTGGTGTTCACGGAAGACGATCCCGCGAACCCACGCTTCGACCCTCGCTTTTGGATTGAGTTGTTCGCCCGGACACACTGCGATGCGGTGAATCTCAGTGCGGGCGGCTGTGTGGCCTACTACCCCACCCGAATCCCTTATCACCACCGCAGCCGGTGGTTGGGCAGCCGGGATCTTTTCGGAGAGTTCTACGAGGCCTGCCGAAAACTTGGGATGGTCGTTGTGGCGCGCACGGATCCTCACTCGGTCACTGACGAAGCGGCCCAGGCTCACCCTGAATGGATCCAGCGCCTGCCAGACGGTTCCTTGCGGCCACACTGGGCCACGCCTGGCCGGTGGGTGACCTGTGCACTGGGACCCTACAACTTCGAGTTCATGACAGAGGTCCACCGGGAGATCGTTAGCCTGTACCGGGTGGACGGGATCTTCGCGAATCGCTGGAGCGGGCACGGGATATGCTATTGCGAATTCTGCCAGCGGGCGTTCTACGACCGACATCATCGGCCGCTGCCTCAGCGGGAGGATCCTTCGGACCCTTCGTGGAACCTTTACCGTCTATGGCGCCAGGAACGCTTGTTCGAGCTCTGGCAGCTGTGGGACCGAGCCATTCGCGATATTCACCCAGCGGCGCGTTTCATTGCCAACGCTGGCGGCGGAGCCTTAAGTCCCTTGGATATGAAAACCATCGGCCAATTGGCCGAGACGCTGTTTGCAGATCGCCAGGCCCGTAGTGGACTGATCCCGCCGTGGGCTGCGGGCAAGAACGCGAAAGAATTCCGGGCTGCCTTGGGAACCAAGCCGGTAGCAGGCATCACGAGTGTAGGCTTCGAGGAACGGTACCGTTGGAAGGACTCCGTCCAGTCGCCCGTGGAACTCCAGTTGTGGATGGCCGACGGTGTGGCCAACGGCCTGCGGCCGTGGTTCGTGAAATTTGGGGGTGTGGTTTACGACGACCGGTGGGTGCGACCGATCGAAGAGTTCTATCGCTGGCACCACCGCTGCGAGCGATACCTCCGCAACGAGCAACCTCTGGCACGAGTGGCTATGGTGTACTCCCAAAAGACCGCCTGGTATTACGGAGGTCGAGAGGCTCGCGCCCGCGTCGAGGATCACATCTTGGGCTTTTATCACGCGCTGATCGAAGCGCGCATCCCTTTCGAAATGGTCCACGATGGACTGCTGGATACTGTCACTCCCGAGCGCTACCGTACGTTGGTCCTTCCGAACATCGCTGCGCTCTCCGATGCGGAATGCGACGCACTGCGGCAGTTCGTTCGCTCGGGGGGCTCGCTCGTAGCCACCTTTGAAACCTCACTTTACGACGAATTTGGACGCAGGCGACGCGATTTCGGCCTGGCTGATCTTTTCGGCGTAAGCTGGACGGGGCGTTCCGAGACGGGTATCCGTAACGCCTACCTCACCTTGCGCGCAGACCCGGTGACCGGTCGCCGTCACCCATTGCTCAATGGGTTGGAGGACGCCAGGCGAATTATTTACGGTACCCAGCGAGTGGATGTACGGCCACTGCGGCAATCCTTGCCCGCCCCTTTGACGTTGGTGCCTAGTTACCCGGATCTGCCTATGGAGGAAGTGTACCCGCGCCAGCCGGAAACCGATATCGCCGAGGTGTACTTGCAGGAGATCGGCCCCGGTCGCGTCGTCTACTTTCCTTGGGACATCGACCGGACGTTTTGGGAAATCCTGGCGGTGGAACACGGCAAGCTACTGGCTAACGCTGTGCGCTGGGCCACGAATGAACCTCCCTTGGTCGAGGTTCTCGGCCCCGGGTTGATCGAGGTCACCATCTGGCGCCAGAAAAATTCCGTCACGATACACCTGGTCAACCTCACGAACCCCATGGCTATGAAGGGCCCCTGCCGTGAGGTCATCCCTATAGGGCCGTTGAAAGTCAGAGTGCGGTTGCCTGGGTCAGCCAAGCTCCGGAAGGCCCATTTGCTCGTGCAAGGTGAGCCTGTGCAAGTTCGACGGAACGAAGACGTCTGGGAGCTGGCCGTACCTTCGGTGGGGATTCACGAGGTCGTGGCGCTAGACTTGGCTTCTTGAGAGGAGCTGCTTTTGACTCGTGGGGCAGCAAGCCCTGGAGTTCGCGCCTCAGCTGCAAGACTTGCTCCCGACCGCTCGCTGCTCAGTCCTACCTTGCCGTTACGGCCTCACCAGCCCTGCCGCGCGTTCGCACCGGCGCGTCGTTTGGGTCCTGACTCTACGGTTCGCTCACTCTGTCCCGCACCAGTCGTGGGCAAGCCCGTTTCAGCTTGTCAACCTTCGGCCAAGCATGAAGCACAATGTAGGCGTGATCCGGGTTCTTCCTCGCAAAATCCTGGTGATAGGTTTCGGCAGGGTAGAACCCTCGAAGCGGCTCTACACG
>JAUQPO010000281.1 GCA_030550335.1 Acidobacteriota bacterium | reverse complement strand
CACGTCAATCATGCGCTGTTCTGGCAGATCATGTCACCCAAGGGCGGCGGGCAACCCACAGGCGAGCTGGCCCGGGCGATCGAGAAAACCTTCGGGACGTTCTCGAAATTTCAAGACGAGTTCACGCGGACGGCATTAGGTGTTTTTGGGAGCGGGTGGGCATGGCTCACCGTGGACCCGAAGACCAAGGCCCTACGTATCGAGCCCACACCGAACCAGGACAATCCGATAACGGAGGGGCGCGTCCCCATCCTCGGTGTGGACGTCTGGGAGCACGCTTATTATCTCGATTACCAGAATCGCCGGCCCGACTACGTCCGCGCCTGGTACAACGTCGTCAACTGGGACCGGGTGACCGAGCTTTATCTGGAGGCCCTCCGCAGCTAGCTATAGGCCTCGAGCCGGCATGCGCGCTTGCCCGGACACGCTGAAACGGTCCCAGATGCTTGCCTCGAGACTGTCTACGTGGCCACTGCACCGTATTTCATGGCATAAAAGCAGTTCTCTTTGACCTCATCCCGCGCGGCCGGGAAAAACCCAACGCAAACAAGGTCTATCGGTTTGAGGCTGGCGAAAGCTTGCTTGAAAGCCTCCTCGACATTGTTCACCCTTCCCGCGGCCAGGATTTTAAACGCCACGCAGGGCTTCGATGTAGCGCGCATGAAAGCATACATACGCGGGGGATCGTCCTGTAGGTAGAGCTCTCGTGGCTGCACAGGTAAATGCCCACCGAGGTACTTCCGCAGTTCTTCCGGCGTGCGTCGGCGGTTATAGACACAGCCAGCGTAGAAGTCCACATCCCAACCCTGCGATTCCACTTCCATGAGTACTTCCGGGATGTGGCTGGCCACGCCCACCATTCGCACGCCTAGGTCCCTCAGACGCTTGCAGTAGTCACGGATCGGAGCTAGATCGCCCGACTGCCATGCGTCGTCGACACGCTCGCCTTGAACCCAAGCAGCGTAAGGCCGGACAGCTTTTACAAGCTCAGCCGGGTCGCTGGTGGTAGCTTGAGCGATCAAGTGCATTCGACCGCCTTCGGCCAGGAACTTTTCCCAATCGGCCTGCGCCCGCCCCATGTGGACGTAGTTATACGCGTTCACTCCAAAAGCCTGGCAGCGTTTCAATACCTCCACAACGCGCTCTGGCGTATACCACTGCCGCATCACCACGTTGAAGTTATTGTTGTGGTGCGAGAATCCAAGAAACGGATTGGCGCCCACAATCAGCCGGCTGATCTCCAACTCGCCAAACCGCACTTTAGGGACACGAATTTCGGAGTCCGGCACATCCGCCCAAGGATCCTTGCGCTGCGGCTGAGCCGAAGCGCGCTGTCCGAGGGCGGCAAGCGCCAGAGCAGACTGCATCCATTGTCGGCGCGTGGTCCCCATTGAGTGACCTCCCTTCCACAGGCATGTTGATCTTCTATCACGTTGTCTCGCCCGAGTGCACTGGGCATCCGCGACCTCGAACACCAGACCTGCACGCACTGGCCAACGCCAGGCGGGTAGACGACCCAACCAACCGCCGTCCACGGTCCGTGCGTCAGTGGCTTAGAATAACCACGCGACCCCAGCGAGTGAGCTCCCGCCGCCTGTAGGGAGCTACGGGCCGTCGATCGCACTACCAAGTCAGGCAGGTCGCCACTGGATTCGCCAACGATGGGGAGCAGCACCATGAACCTCACACGTCGCCAATACTTAGCCCAACTGACGGGGAGTCTCTTCGCGCCACCAGCCATTCTGCGGGGCGGTTCCCGGCGCCCCGGGGAAAAGCCCAACTTGCTGTTCCTTTGGACCGACGAGCAACGCGCCGACACGATGGCCGCTTACGGGAATCGCACTTACCGCGTGCCTGTCCTGAACCGGTTAGCCTCCCAAAGTGTCGTGTTCCTTCGCTGCTATGACACGCAGCCCGTCTGTACGCCCGCACGCTCCACAGTAATGACCGGGCTTTGGCCTCACCAGACGGGTTGCCTACAAAACAACATCCCTCTGAAACCCGAAACGAAGACGCTGGTGGAGTTGCTCGACGACCCCGACTACTACACTGGCTACTTTGGAAAATGGCACCTTGGTGACGAGGTCTTTCCCCAACACGGATTCCACGAGTGGATCAGCATAGAGGACACCTACACCGAGTACTACTCGCCGGCAAGAGACCGGAACGCGCGTAGCAGCTATCACCAGTTTCTAGTGGAATTGGGCTACACACCCAACACCAAGGATCGGAAGTTTTCCCGGGACTTTGCAGTGCGCTTGCCTGTGGAGCATTGCAAGCCCGCGTTCCTGGCCCGCGAGGCCACGCGCTTCATCCTGCAAAACCGGCACCGGCCCTGGATCCTCTACGTGAACTTCCTGGAACCCCACATGCCCTTCTTCGGCCCATACAACGACTTGCACAGCTCCGAGGAAGCTCCAGTGCCGGCCAACTACCCAGGGATCCCAATCCGCAACGAACCGCAGCGCTACCACCGGATCCGTGCCGAACAACAACAGCGACCCTACCAAGGGCTAGATCTGACACAGCGCGCCAGCTGGGAACGCCTCAATCGGAATTACGCAGGGCTGTGCACCCAGGTCGATCAAGCCCTGGGACGCATCCTTTGGGCGCTTGAAGCATCGGGCCAGGCCGACAATACCATCATCGTGTTCACCTCGGACCACGGCGAGATGATGGGCAGCCACAGCTTGTACGGGAAACAAGTGGCGTACGAAGAGGCCGTGCGCGTGCCGCTACTACTTTACGTACCGTTCCGCAAACACAAGGCGTTTAGCGTATCGCAGCCGGTAAGTCACATCTCGCTCGTCCCCACGTTGCTGGAACTTTTGGGTAAACGCGTCCCCGAGCTGCTGCCAGGCAAGAGCTTGTTACCGCTGCTCGAGGGGCGCGAGCAGATGCCCGAACCGGTCTTCATCGAATGGCATTCCGGAGAGAGCGGGCCCACGGGGCGGTACGTGGTTTCCCCTGAGGGTTGGAAGTTAGTCCTTTACGACCGCGACCACGGCATGCTCTTCGATCAGCGGCGCGACCCGCTGGAGCTGCACAACCTTTACGGCGAGCCCGCATACCGCCAGATCACACGCCAGTTGTACGAGCAGTTGCTGCAATGGCAAGCACGCGTGCAGGACCCTGCACGCATGCCTGAGCCAGCATGACAGATCTGCGCGCCAGGTCGCCGAGCAAGCTTAGGCGTTGTCGAGCGTTCGAGCGCCCACTAAATCTCGAACACGGCACCCGTGTCCGCACTGGTGACGAACTGTGCATAGCGCGCCAGCCAACCCCGTTTGACTTTTGGCTCGAATGGTGGCAGCGCCTCCAGCCGCGCCTCTAGTTCCCGATCAGAGACTCGGAGCTCGATCTTGCGCTGAGGCACGTTGATATAAATCCGATCTCCTGGTCTGACGGCAGCGATCGGACCGCGGGCCGCGGCTTCCGGAGATACGTGACCGATGCACAATCCGCGCGTTCCACCGGAAAAACGCCCGTCCGTGATCAACGCCGCTTTGATTCCTGCTCCTGCGATGGCCGCCGTGGGCGCGAGCATTTCCTGCATGCCTGGCCCGCCTTTGGGCCCCTCATAGCGGATCACCACCACGTCGCCATCGCGGACGTCACCCCGCAGGATCGCCTCCAAAGCTTCCTCCTGCGATTCGTACACCTTGGCTGGCCCCTCGTACTCCATCATTTCCGGAGCCACACCGGCCACTTTGACGACCGCTCCTTTTGGCGCCAAATTCCCGAACAGGATTGCAAGACCGCCGTCGGGCGAGTAGGCGTTTTCCACCCGCCGGATGACATCGCCGTCAGGATCCGGAGCAGACTCTACGGCCTCGCGCAGCGTGCCCCAAACGGTGGGCACATCCAAGTCCAAGCCCGTGCGTCCATACCGTGCCAGCTCCTTCAAAATCGCCGGGATGCCGCCACAGCGGTGCACATCCTCCACGTGGACATCCGGCCGGCTAGGCGAAACCTTGCAGATGTTGGGTGTCCTTTCCGAGAGCTCGTTCAAGCGACCCAGATCGTAAGGCACCTCTGCAGAATGCGCTAGGGCCAAGCCGTGGAGGATGGTGTTGGTGGAGCCACCCATGGCCATGTCCAGAATGAAAGCGTTGTCCAGAGACTTGAGCGTGACGATGTCCCGCGGTCGTAAGTCCTTTTCGATACATCGCTTGAGTGCATGAGCGGCCTTGCGGACAAGCTCAAGCCGCTCGGGATTCAGCTCCACACCCTCCCCCGTCCAGCGTGCGGCGGGGATGGTGCCGTTGCCGGGCAGGGCCAGGCCGATGGCTTCAGCCAGGCAGTTCATTGAGTTCGCCGTGAACATCCCGGCACAGCTGCCGCAGCTAGGGCATGCCCGCTCAGCCAGTGCTCTCAGCTCTTCCTCTGTCATCTGGCCGGCACTGTATTTCCCCACACCTTCGAAGACACTGATCAGGTCCTCGCCTTGCCGACCCGCCAGCATCGGCCCGCCGCTGACATAGACCGCAGGAATGTTCAGCCGCACCATGGCGTTGAGCATAGCCGGTACGATCTTGTCGCAATTGCCGATGCCGATCCAGCCATCGCACGGATGGGCGCCGACGATCGTTTCGATCTGGTCCGTGATCAGCTCGCGCGAGGGCAACGAATATTTCATCCCAAAGTGCCCCATCGCGATGCCGTCATCGACTGCGCCGCCGATGTTGGTGTACCAGACGTTGAATCCCAAAGCCTCGAGCTCGGCCTTGAGAATGCGCCCCAGCTCATCCAGATGTGTGTGGCCAGGGATCTGCGTGGTGTAGGAGTTGACGATCGTCACGAAGGGTT
>JAUQPO010000018.1 GCA_030550335.1 Acidobacteriota bacterium | reverse complement strand
ACCGCTCAGGAGGCCAGTAGGCAAACACCGCTTTGCCATAGATGTAGCGGCGGTGAATGGGGCCCCACGTCCGACTGTCGTTGGACGAGCTCCGGTGATCCCCTAGCACGTAGTATTGGTCCGGCGGAATGCGCAGGGGTGGCTGCCAGTCCTTGCTCCGGTATTCTGCTGGCACGTAGTCCTCAACCAGCGGCTGGCCATTGATGTAGACCACGCCGTTGCGGATCTCCACCACATCTCCAGGTAATCCGATGACACGTTTGATGTAGGACTTGTCAGGCGCACCCGGTAGCCAGAACACCACCAGATCGCCCCGCTGAATCTCCCCAAGGCCCAGCCGATAGCTGAACTTGTTCACGAAGATGCGCTCCTGATCGATGAGCGAAGGCATCATGCTCGTACCCTCCACACGCACCGGCTGGTAGACAAACAGAATCGTCAGCGCCGCGAGCACCACGGCCAACAGCAGCTCTCTTACCGACGCGATCAGCCATCGGCGCGTCCCGGATGAGCGTGCGTGGGCCAACCGTCCTTCGCCCCCCATTGGTTCGCTCACAGCGACCCTACCTTCGGCTTCTTCACCATGGTATCTACTGAGGCCCGCGGCTGAGTATGGCTAGCCACGACGCAAGCTCCTAACGCCCAGGCACTAGCGTTTGTCTAACCCCTAAGAGCTCCGCTAAAGCAGGCATGGGTACGGCGCCTGCACTCAGCGCACGCTCGTGAAACTCTCTTAGATTGAAGGAGGCTCCGCGCTGCTCCTGGTACGCCGCACGCAGGCGGTGCCATTCCCTCCACCCAACAAAGTAGGTGGGCAACTGGCAAGAGGATAACTTGGCCCTTCGGAGTTTCGCCCGGGCTTCCTCCTGCTCTTGGAAAGTCTGCTGGACCATCAGCTCCATGGCCTGGTCGTCGGTCATCCCCATGGTGTGGAGCCGGATGTCGAGGATCGCGTTGGCGAGCATGCGGAGCTGTTGTTTCATGAAGGTCAAGCGTAGTTCGGGACTTCCGTCCAAGTAGCCGGCGTCTAGCATAGTCTCGGTGGCGTAGACGGCCCAACCCTCGATGTAAGGCCCACTGCCGAACAAGCTGCGCAGCAAGCGCCGGCTGGATGGCTCGACCCGGTTAGCGTACTGGAACTGCACATAATGCCCGGGCATAGCTTCATGGATGGTCAGCAACTTCAAGCCGTAGTGGTTGTATTCCCGGAGCTTGGACTCGATCCTCTCCCTGGGCCACTCCGGCGGTATTGGCGTTAACCAGTAGAAGGCGCCCAGCTGCGGCTCCAGTGGCGGAGCAGGATTGAAGCCCCCAACCGCGTATATGCCGCGCATGAATTCCGGGGTTGGGATGACCTGGAGGTTTTCCAGCCCCCAAAGCGTCAACAACCCGGCCTTCTGGACAAAGTCAATGGCCTCCTTGAGGTCTCGGCGAGCAGCGTCGAAATAAGTCTCCGGGGTAGCGTGCTGCTGGGCGATGCGATCAAGGACTTCACGCACGACGATGTCAAGCTCCTCCGGATGGGTGTGGCCGGGGTACCACCGCTGGTGAAGTGGGCGTGACAATTCGAACATCTGTCGCCGAATCCTGTGCAGCTCCTGCTCGGCTGCGGCTAGCACCGCCTCGGGCGTTTCCTCAATGCCCAAGCCGTATCGGAATTTCCAACGGTAAAGTTCCCGCCCCAAACGCCAATCCCGCGGACGCCCCATGAGCTCGCCCTGCAAGAAACCATCGAAACGCTCAATAGCCTCCAACGCAAGCTTCGCCGCACGGTCGTATGGATCACGCAGCTCGGCAGGGGCCTCCTTGCGGAGTGTTTCGTCAATGAGCCGCCGTACCCCATCCAGCTCCTCATGGGCCACCTGTGTCCACTCCACAGGGGCTGCCTGGAGGTTCTGCTGCGCTTGCTCGAATAGCCGGGGCAACAGTTGCAGCCGTGCGATGATGTGCCGAAAGCGAACGGGCAAAGGTGCGTATTCTCGCACGAAGGGCTCGAACAGTGCTGCCCCCGCAAGTTCGACATAGAGGGTAGGGCTGTACTTCCAGGACTCGATCCTTTCGAGGTCCAGTAAGGCCAGTGCCACCTGGTCCGCTATGATCTGGTAATCTGCCCGCTGTTGGGCATCCAGCCGGCTCCGGTCCAACCGCTCGAGCTTTTGCCGCACGACGCGGTAAAACAGCCTCTGACGAGCTAATGCCTCAGGGCCGTAATCATCCAGTCGCTCATCCAAGCGTATGCCGCGGTGGACATGGTAACCGGCTTGCGTCGCCGCGACCGGTGATTGAGCCAAGCTCTGGTAGACGAACTCTTCGACGAGCTGATCAAAATTCGTCGTGACTGATACCCTTTGGCACCCTACCGAGAGCATGATCAACCAGGTGCTCCAGACTAAACCACTCGCCCGCATGCTACCTCCGATCAGAGCGGCTCAAGCGAGCTACATCCCTTGGGCCACACGCCACTACTTGTGCAAATTAAGGTAGCAGATCCAGCAACCGGTCAATCTCCTCTGGGCTGTTGTAAAAGTGGGGCGAAACGCGAATCCACTGCTGACGCTCGGCCACCACGATGTCGTGTTGACGAAGCGACTGGACCAGCTGCCGGCTATCCACACCAGCTTTTTGGAACGAGACAATCCCCGAAAGCCGCTCGGGAGGTCCCTCGTAGCAGACCCGGTAACCCTTGGCTCTGACACCCGCGATCAGGCGAAACGTCAGCTGCAAGATGGCATCAGCAATCCGTTCGACGCCCACCTCCAGCAAGAACTCGATCGCCGCTTTTAACCCGCAACACCCCACTGTGTTCAAGGTGCCGCACTCGTAGCGGCCGGCATCAGGGCGCAATGTAAGGTCGCGTGCGCCATAATCGGCCCAGCGGGCTGTGTTCATCCAGCCGAACTCCACCGGCTCGATCTCCTCCATCACATCCTGGCTGACGAATAGGATCCCGCATCCTTCGGGTCCCAGTAACCATTTGTGACCGTCAGCCGCCAGGGCGTGAATGCCCACCTCCCGGACGTTCAACGGAAAAGCCCCCAACCCCTGGATGGCGTCGACGAAGAACAGGGTCCCATGGCGGGCACAAATTTGTCCGATGGCAGCCAGATCGGGCCGGTAACCGTTGAGGTAATTGACGAAGCTGATCGCCAGGAGTCGGGCGCCACGGCAAGCCTCATCGATGCGATCCAGGGGATCGAAAATGGACAGCCATCGTACCCGAACGCCATTTCGCTCCAGTCGCCACCAAGGATAGTAATTGGCAGGGAACTCCTCGCGGAAGGCCACCACGACATCGCCGGACCTCCAGCGAATGCCCGTAGCCACTGTGGAAATGCCCTCGGAGGTGTTCTTGACCACAGCGATCTCTCGGGGGTGGCAGCCAATCAACCGAGCAGCAGCCACTCGCAAGCCGTCGACGGCTTCCATCCATCGTGAGTAATGGAGAGCTCCATAGTGGAGGGCATCCTCGAGCCACCAGCGCATGGCTTCGGCAGCTGGCAGGACCAAGGGTGCCACAGCTGCATGGTTGAGGTATGCCAGTCGCTCCACGACCGGGAAGCTCGCGCGGTAAGTCCGCCACAGTGGCTGGACAGAAATTCCAGGGCTTGGCGCGTAACCCATACTTGTCACACTACGTTATCAGGGATAGGACGTCGGATTCCGCCAGTGCTATGGCAGTGCAAGGGCTATAATGGGGGTGGGCGCGGGGACCCATCCAAGGAGGCATCTATGACCCGCCAGGGGCTGAGGTATTGGCTAGCTTTGAACCTGGCCCTGATCTTGCTCGTCGCGCCCGGACTGGCTAAGGACAAAAAGAAAGATCCTGACCAGATCGGCAACCGCGACGTCGGTCGGGGTGTGAACTTCTACTCGATCGAGAAAGAGATCGCTTTGGGTAAACGATTAGCTCAGGAGATCGAGCGCCAGGCCAAGCTCATCGACGATCCGGTCATCACCGAGTACGTCAATCGGGTAGGCCAAAACCTGGTCAGAAACTCTGATGTCAAGATCCCGGTCACGATCAAAGTGATTGACAGTGACGAAGTAAACGCTTTTGCCCTGCCAGGAGGCTTCTTTTATGTGAACAGCGGGCTGATCCTGAAGGCGGATACCGAGGCAGAACTGGCCGCGGTGATGGCCCATGAACTGGCACATATAGCCGCTCGACACGGAACCCGCCAGGCGACGCGGGCCGAACTGATCAATCTCGCTTCAATCCCGCTAATCTTCATGGGGGGCTGGACAGGTTATGGCGTGCGGCAAGGGGCGAGCGTGCTGATTCCGATTAGCTTCTTGAAGTTCTCGCGCGCCTTCGAAGAGGAAGCCGACTTGCTGGGTCTGCAGTACATGTATAAGGCGGGCTATGACCCCACCGCGTTCGTCGATTTCTTCGAAAAACTCCTGGCGGCCGAGAAACGCAAGCCTGGCACCATGGCTAAGATTTTCTCATCGCACCCACCGACGGGCAGCCGAATCAAGTTCATCCAGAAGAACATCGACGAGATTTTAGAAGAAAAGCCGGAGTACATCGTCACCACGTCCGAATTCAACAAGGTCAAAGCCCGGCTGGAAGCGATGGCTAACGTCCGCCGCCCAGAGAAGCAAGAAGAACCAGGCAAGCCCACGCTGAAACGGCGCGGCTCTGGTCGTGTGGACTCTGAAGGCAACGAAGAACCCCAGAAGCCGGACGAGGAAGAACGGCCTAAGCTGAAGCGCCGCCTGTAAGCGGTCAAGGCCTGTTAGCTCACCACCCCTCAGGGGTTCACAGGTGGGCCTTGCGCAACGAAGCTGTGCTCAATGAGCACCTGGCGGGCGTTATCCCCTTCGAAAGATCGTAGTTCGAAAGCCGTACGCCCATCTACAATGCCCACCGCATAAGGTGGGTCTCCAAAGTGGTAGACCGCACGAAGCTTTTGAACGTCTGGCGACAGCGGGATTGACCACCCGGCGGCCTCAAGGAACTGACCCGCCAGTTCAGGCCTCTCCGTCGGCACACCGACGATTCGCACATCCGGGGCCCACCTCAGCTCGCGCAAATCCTGCGCGGCGAACAAACAGTGGGTACATTCGGGGTCGAAGAAATAGATGAAGAACCGCCCTTGTTGGAGTGACACCGTCTGTCCGGCTACGGTAATCGCTTCAGGGCTCCGCCGGGCTCCCGATTGGGTTATCGAAACCCCAAGCGATACCAAAGCGAAGACTACAACGGCACCCGCTATTAATGTGGCACCACGAACCCCTTCACTAGGCTGGGACCAACGGGCTGCCACCAGCGCCATGACAAGCATGATCCCATCGCCCACAAAGAACCCAGGACCCACAGCGCGCTGGATCCAAGGGAAGCAGTTGCACTCGTCCCCACGCAGCCGGTCGTAATTGATCCCGATGTAAACCAAGAAGGCGATTAGCAGCAGGACACTCAGCCAGGCGCCCCAGCGCTGGTACCTTCGCAAAAGCAACCAGACGCCAGATACCGTCTCGGAAATTCCGAGGACCAAGGCGAGGGGTAAGCTCAGGGCGGCAGGCACTAAAGCCTGGTGCAATCGCTCAGCAGCAGCGATCGGGTCGGAGCACTTCCAGAGACCCGCTGCCAACATAATCACAGCCAGACCGATCGAACAGCAGCGGGCCACCACCACTTTCCATCCAGGCAACTCCCAGTACCGGAATTCGCTCAGCGAGTGTAGAATGGGCTGGTTGCCCCCGCTCATGCCCCTTATTTTAGCCCTGGGTCTCGCTATGGCGTGTCCCCAAGCGGCTGAGCTGTTATTGGTAAACGGTACTATTTACACGGGTGCCCAGCCGGGACGACCCCTAGCAGCCCTGGCGATCGCCGACGGCCGCGTGGTAGCTGTGGGCTCCGAAGCCAAGCGCTGTGCCGGACCCCAAACACGGGTCATCGACTTGGCTGGAGCCACAGTTCTTCCGGGGTTCATCGACGCCCACGCACACCCCCGAGCCCTGGGCGAGTCCTTCGACCTCCTCGACCTACGTCAAACAGTTTCACCCGAGGCTGTAGCCCGCAAGGTCGCGGATTTTGCCAAGCGACGAGCTCCCGGCAGCTGGATCGTAGGTAGGGGATGGGATCAGAATCTTTGGTCCAGCCGACGGTTTCCTACCAAGGCGGTACTGGATGCAGTGACAAGCCAGCACCCTGTAGTGCTGTTCCGAATCGATGGCCACGCTTGCTGGGTGAACAGCGTGGCGTTGCGTCTTGCCAATATCGATCGGAACACCCCAGATCCGCCGGGCGGCAAAATTCTACGATTGCCTGACGGCAGTCCTAGCGGGGTGCTCGTGGATCGAGCTCAGACTCTTGTGACCCGCCATATCCCGCCCCCTTCGTTCGAGCAGGTCATAACCCAATTGAAACGCGCTCTGGCGCACTGTGCCCGGCTCGGCCTCACGATGATCCACGACGCTGGGGCGGATGAGCTAACTATCCAAGCGTACCTGGAACTGGAGCGCAGTGGCCAGCTTCCCATCCGTGTCTATGCGATGATCCCCGCACCGAGCCCAGCTTGGGACGAATGGCGGAAGCGTGGACCTTACCGGGGTCAGCATCTCACTATCCAGGCAGTCAAGCTCATCGCGGACGGAGCACTGGGCTCACGAGGTGCGGCGTTATTGGACGACTACGCGGATGACCCCGGGAATCGGGGCCTTCTGCTGCTTACGCCGGAGCAAACCCAGCAACTGATCCGCCAAGCGATGGACACAGGTTTCCAGGTGGCCACCCACGCCATTGGTGACGCGGCGAACCGTATGGTTCTCGATGTGTACGCGGCGTATCTCAAACCGGGGAACGGGCGCCGATTCCGGATCGAACACGCCCAGGTCATCGCTCCAGAGGATTTTGCGCGATTCGGTCAGCTCTCCGTGATCGCCTCCATACAACCCACCCACGCGACGTCGGATATGGCGTGGGCTCCTGCACGCCTGGGCTCAGCTCGCCTTGCTGGCGCCTATGCTTGGCGCAAGCTTCTCCAAAACGGAGCTGTACTGGCTTGTGGGTCCGATTTTCCAGTCGAAGACCCGAATCCTCTACTGGGGATCTACGCGGCCATCACGCGACAAGATCTCACAGGCCACCCACCTGGCGGCTGGTTCCCTCACGAGCGAATGACACGCGACGAAGCCCTGCGTTGCTGGACTTGGGCGGGCGCCTACGCAGCCTTCCTCGAGAACGAACTCGGCGAGCTCGCACCGGGTAAGCGCGCGGACCTGGTCGTGCTCTCAGGCGACATCCTGCGGCTTCCTGAGAGCGAGATTCCAAAGGTTCACGTCAAGATGACGATGGTTGACGGCAAGATCGTCTACCAGGAGCCATGAATCTCTGGGGCGTCGCGCTACTAGCCACGAGCTCGCTGGTAGTCTACGACGGGTGGGTGGAACTCCCGTCTCGTACGGCCAAGGGATTCACGGTGCGAGTGGAGAAGGGAGTAGCCATGGAAGTGAACTTTGAAGCCCGGGATCCGGAGAGCTGGTTGCGGGCCAGCATTTTGCAAGTGGAACCGGCCGAGCCAAACCAGCGCAATCAGAAGACAGTACTCCGGATGCGAGAACGCGTCTCCCATGGCCGCTTGCGCTGTCCGGTTTCGCCAAATACGGACTACCAGATTGTGCTAGAAAACCTTCGTTCACGGAGGGCTGTGGCAAACGTGAGGGTGCGCGTCACGATCGAAGCCGCTTTCCCGGGCGTTTTGGAGCCCTCCGGCCGATTGCCCGAACTCCGGCGCCGCATGGTGCTTCTGGCCAGCCTGATTTACTTGACCCTCATCGCGGCAGGGCCCGGGCGTAAGCTACTCAGGCAAGCGCTTCGCTGAAGGCCTGCCGCGCTGCCTCCTTCGTCCGAGCTATATCCTCGGCAGTATGCGCAGCCGAGACAAACGCCGCTTCGAATTGAGACGGGGGCAGGTAAATCCCCTGGCGCAGCATCGCTTGGTGGAATTTGGCAAATCGCTGTACGTCTGAACGGCGAGCGGTAGCGTAGTCCGTTACCGGCTGGTCTGTGAAGAACCAGGTGAACATCGATCCGAAGCGGTTGACCGTGATGCCCGCTGGAGTTACCGAGACCAAGTCCGCAGTTCGCTGGTCGATTTGCTGGTAGATCTCAGGGTGCTGTTTCAGGTACTTCAGGACAGCGATCCCCACGGAAACAGCTATGGGGTTGCCCGAGAGCGTGCCCGCCTGATACACAGGCCCGTCGGGGGCTACGTAACGCATAATGTCGGCACGCCCCCCGTAGGCTGCCAGTGGCAAGCCCCCTCCCACGACTTTGCCGATGGTCGTCAAATCAGGCCGGATGCCGAACAGCTGCTGCGCTCCACCGTAGGCTACCCGGAAACCCGTCATCACCTCGTCGAAGATCAACAACGCACCATACTGCTCGGTGATCCGCCGCAGACCTTCGAGAAACCCCGGAAGCGGGGGCACGCACCCCATGTTTCCTGCGACAGGTTCTACGATGACCGCAGCGATCTGTTCGCCGCGGTGGCGAAAGACTTCCTCGACGACGTCGAGTGCATTGTACGGCACCGCAATGGTAGCATTGGCAAATGAAGCCGGCACTCCGGCCGTGTCCGGGATCCCAAACGTCGCCACCCCAGAGCCCGCTCTGACGAGCAAGCTATCCACTGCGCCGTGGTAGTTGCCCTCAAATTTCACTACGAGCTCGCGCCCCGTAAACCCTCGAGCCAACCGCAGAGCGCTCATCGTGGCTTCTGTCCCAGAGTTCACCAGCCGGACCATCTCCATCGACGGCATCGCGTCCCGAATCAATTCCGCCAACTCCACCTCTAATTCCGTAGGCGCTCCGAAGCTGGTGCCGATCGCCAGCGCCTGCTCGAGGGCCTCGATCACCACCGCGTGCCTGTGCCCCAGTAACAACGGGCCCCATGAACCTACGTAGTCCACGTACTCGTTACCGTCGACATCATAAATTCGACACCCCTTTCCCCGAGCAATAAACGGTGGTACGCCGCCCACACTGCGGAAGGCTCGGACGGGCGAGTTGACGCCCCCAGGCATCAATCGAACTGCCCGTTCGTAAAGTTGCCGAGACCGATCCAACTTCATGCCTGCTCCTCCTCTAAGCTCACGCGGTGGAACAAAACGCTGACGAGCGCCTCTTGAATGGTTCTGCTCAGGCTCCGGAGCAACCGCGCCTTAAGCGAGCTGTAAGGCTGCATTCCAGCGAACAGGTCCCGCACAATCTGTCGGAACCGTTGGCTATAGCGGATCAATTGGATCATGCGTTGAGGCACGGGTGCACCCAGCAAGCTTCCGAGGAAAACCCGACTGGCGATGCGCGAAGCAAATTCCAGTTCCGGCAAAAATGCCTGCTCCAACAGCTGCTCGTACCGGGTCGTCTTGGACTCACGATCCACCGTCTCGTCTAGGAGAGCCTCAGCTGCCAACTGGCCGGAACGCAACGCGTAGTAGATCCCCTCACCCGTAATCGGGTCGACCAATCCTGCTGCGTCACCCACTGTGACCCACAATCTGCCGCCATAACGGTTTCGCCGCCACCCGTCAACTTCCAGTGCAGGGATCGGGTGAGCATAAAACCGGCCCTCCTTCCAGCTCCAGCCTTTTTCTCGCAAGAACCCGTGCAGAATCTGGCGCAATTCGGGCGCGGCCAAACCCTTTCCGCAGATTCCTACCGCAACATGGTCTACACGCGGGAAAACCCATATGTACCCTCGCACGCCCGCCAGGAACCGAATATCGATCTGTTGCTGTTCCCGCTCCAGGTAGTAACCCAGAGCATACATCAAATCACAAGGACGAAAGCGTGCGCCGAAGTCCCGCAAAGAGTTGCGAGCCCCAGTCGCGATCACACAGTAATCAGCGTCCAGGCTCAACTTCGCCGTTCGAACCCGCCAACCGCTGGGGCACGCTTCGACCGCCGTCACGCGCGCCTGGATGAACTCAGCACCACTCTCAATGGCCTTCTCGAGAAGAAGCCGGTTCAGCACCGCCCGCGAATAGATCCGTATGGGCCGGTCCAGACGCAGCAATGCCACATGTCCACCGTCCGTACTCAATAATGCCTGGCGGATGGCCTTGTGGGGAGCAGAGTGTTCCAATAGGGGAAAGCTCCGATAGGCCTTGTAGGTCAATCCACCGCCGCAGGGCTTCTCCCAGGGCGGCTTTTCATCGATAACGATAACCTCGCGGATTCCACCTGCCGCAAGCCGGGCCGCCACCACCGTTCCCGCCGGCCCGGCGCCGACCACCACGACTCGCTTCATCGACGGTTGTCGCCCGTAGAACCGCTGATTGGAGGATGCCCGGGAGGAAGTGGCGGATTTGGTAAAGGCTGCGACCGATCTCCTATCCCGCCTGGATGAGCCGCTCCAGACCCGGAGCGGCCGACCACGCGCCACCGTGGCCCTTCACGGCGCAAGTTGTAACGCAGCTCCAAACTCGAATTGGGATCGCTTGAGCCTTTCGCACGGAACCGGACGACCGCTTCGGCTTCGTCGCCCCGAAATTGCACGGAACTGACCTGGATGTCCATGGACTTCAGATCAAGCCCGGCACGACCGGTCAAATACTCCACGACTGCTTGACGAACAGCCTCCGGTGTGTCCACACGCTTGGGGCTGCAACCGACCCACAAACCACCCAAAATGCCAACCAAAAGAGTTAGGTGACGAATCACAAGTCGATTATAAGCTGGGGGCCCTTGGATCCGTCCCGAAACTCCGCGTGCTTGCGGCCCCTTGCTCTCGCATCAGAACAAAAGATGCGAGGCGCCGCGGCGCCTCGCATCCTCGAACTGAACTCCAGGTCAGCTTAGAAGGTAACCCGCGCGGATAGTTCGATGTTCCGTGGACCGACCTGTGGCCCAGTGATTTGGCCGAAGAACGGGCTCGAAAGATCGGTCACTGGGTTACCCCGACCATGACGGTTGAATGGGTTCAAGAACACGCCGCGCAGCTCGAACGTGCGGTTCTCGCCCATCCGCCACTTCTTCTCGATCGAGATATCCTCGCCGGTGTAGTGTGGCCCCCGGACGTTTGGCAGGATGCGGCCCAAGGTGCCCGGCCGCTGGATCACGTTGCGCCCACCAGGGTGAACAGGGGGTAGGGCGAAAGCGTCCTTGTTGAGGTAGGCCACCCCACCAGCGACACCGCGGAAGTTGATGGGCGCATCGGGGTTGATGACGATCTTTTGCCCCAGAACTAAGTCAGGATACACAGCACCGAGCGGATTGGACACCAAGCCGCCAACGCTGATCGACAACGGAGTACCCGAGCGGACGTGATGGATGGCGCTGACGACCCACCCACCAAACAGCTGATCCCAAATACCACGCAGCCGGACCGGCTTATTCGCGCCGAACGGTAACTCGTAGATCCAGGTGAGCTTGAAGTAGTGCGGATAGCCGTAGCTGTTGATAGTGCGATCGAGCTTGCGGTTGAACACGTCGACCGGCGTTACCCCGTCTAGGGCACTCGCGGTCAACGATAACCACTTCGACCACGTGTAGGCGGCCAGGACCCCGAGCCCTTCACTGAAATGCCGCGTCAATTGCACCTGGAGCGAGTTGTACAACGAGGTGCCGCAGTTGGCAAACTGCTGGCTAATGCCCGTGTACTGAGGATACGGACGCAAAGCCTGCAACACGGTCCCGCTAAATCCAGGGAAAGGCTCCGGGATTCCCGTAGCCGGCGACCATGGATCGGTCAGCAACTGGCCCAGCTGCAAGAACGTGTAGGGCAAGTTGTTCATGGCGTCGAACCCTTCGGCCTCCAATCGAGTGCCCTTATTGCCGATGTAGTTCACATCCAGCACGAACCGCTGAGGCAAAGCGTACTGCAAGCCGAAGCTCCACGCCTGCACGTAGCCCAGCCGGTTGGAATCTGGCGCATAGTAGTTGACGCCAGCGCCGTTCTGGATCGAAGGATCTTTGTTCGGCAACACACCCTGGAAGTCCGGGAAGCGATCATGGAGCCAGTAAACAGGCTCCTCGGCAAACCGCAGCGGCACTGTGGCCGAAGAGAGGTTGATCGATGAGTTGAACCCGTATCCGCCGGCGAAGCCCCAGTCATTGCTGACGGGCGTGGTGTTGTTGATGCCATAGCCACCCCGCACCACCAGCTTGTCCGTCACCGCATAAGCGAACCCGAACTTCGGCGCCAGCATCCACGGGTAGATGTTCTGGAAGCTTCGCCGCCCGAGCTCATCCACCCAGACCAGCGCGCCTGGCCGGTTACCCGCCTTCGGGTTGGGCCGCTTCGGATCGAAGTTGGCCATCCGATTGCCCACCTCGAATAGCCCGCCGACAATGTCCCACCTTAGCCCTAAGTTCAGCGTCAGCTTTCGCGTTACCTTCCAGTCATCCATGACGTAAAAGCCGACGGTCCGCCAGCGATGGCCGAAGTAAGAGGTCACTACCGAACGGCTCGCGCTAGAAACGGCGCCCAGCAAAAAGCTGGCGAAAGCGTGACCTGTTTGGGTGGTGAAGCCGGGTAGAGCGGTCTGCGCGGGCGAGAAGTAGAAGTTGCCCGACTCACTACCCCGAGGCCTGACGTTGTAATAGTAACGCCGGTGCTCAAAGCCCAACTTGATGCTGTGCGCACCGCGAATCACCGTCGTATCGTTCGTGATGATCGTGCTGCCGTTGTAGCTGCCACCAGCCAGGTTCGACCCCAAGCCGTTGCTCGCACCGATGCCTCGGCCCTGATAGGTGGCACCCGAGCTAAACCAGAGCTTCGGGAAGTGAGTGCCAGGTACGTTCTTGAGGCCGATCTTCTGGGGCCAATCCTGGTCCACGTACACGCTCTGGTTCAAATTACCGAACCGGTTGTACCCCGCAGCGAAATGGGTCAACACGGTTGGTGAAATGGTCCAGTCGTAGGCGACGCGGCCCATCGTCCCTGGTGTCTCCTGCCACTGCCAGACGCTCGTGGGGGTCCCCGGCGGCTTGCCCCACCGGCCGCTGGGCGAGTTATTCCGAGCCCGGAAGTTCCGGTAGAAGGTCACCGCCAACCGGTGGCTGGAAGAGAGATAATGGTCACCCCGCAAAGTAATGTGCTTCTCCCCGAACACAGGGCAACAGCCCGCAAGGTTAGGGATGTTATTCAGCATCGTATCGAAGAGCGGATCATCGATCGGCGCGAGCTCGAGGATTTTCTGCGAAACCGGGCTCCAACGGTCCTTAGGAATCACATTACCTGGGAATGGATCTCGGACCCACTTGCCCCCCACCTGCCGCGAGGTCAGTGGATCGTAAATAGCACCGAAAACGACAGGCCGGCCCAGTGCATCGGTTCCGATGACCTTACCGGAATTCGCGTTGCCGGTAAAGTTAGGATCGAGCAAGCGGGCGAAGTTGCCCTGCTTCATGTCTTTTGTGGGCAATGTACTGAACCCGAGCGAGGTGAAGTTCCTCACCCGCGTGTACTCGAAATTGGCAAAGAAGAACGTCTTGTTTCGCCCGTCGTACAGCCGCCCGAGCCAGACTGGACCACCCGCCGCAACGCCAAGGTTGTGTTGTTTGTAGGGTGTGCGCCGAATGCCAGCAGCATTGTTGGACCAGCTGTTGGCCCGAAGTGCGTCATTCTGCACGTAGTAGTACGCGCTGCCGTGCAACTCGTTGGTGCCACTGCGGGTGGCGAAATTCGCTACCGCCGTCTGACCGCCACTGTACTGCGCCCCAATGACACCTGTCTGTAACTTGAACTCGTTGACTGCTTCAACAGATGGACTGAACTCGCTGGTGCTTCCGCCCTGGATGTCAAACCGACCCACTGAAATGCCATCGATCAAGATCTCGTGGGAGAACAGCTGCCCACCGCTGATGGTGCCCTCCCAGACTCCCCCTGCGGTGCCGGGCAACGCGGTGAAAACAAACTGCAACATCTGGCGCCGACCGTCCCCCACCGCGATCGGCCAGGTATCCAGCTCATCGCGAGTTACGTACCGACCGATCTCAGCCGTACCGGTCTCCAGTAAAGGCGGAGCCCCCGTGACGGTCACTTCCTCGGTCAGCTCTCCCACTTCAAGGACAAAGTCGACGGTCAAGCTTTGCGCCACGCGCAAGGCCACGTTCTCCCGCACCGCCGTACGGAACCCCGGGGCTGAGACACTGATCCGGTAGGTTCCCGGCGAGAGATACAGCAGGCGGTACACACCCGCCTCAGTGGTCTCCGTGCTGACCTCCACGCCGGTAGCCACATTTCGCGCCGTCACCTTGGCCCCCGGAACCACCGCCCCGGTGGGGTCAGTGACGGTACCGCTTAACGAGCCCCGCTCTCCTTGGGACCACAGTAGCCCCGTCCCCAGAGAGCCGAGCAACAGGAAGAATACGAGCACAGACAAATATCGCTTCGACCCCATCGCCTAACTCCTCCGCAGATCTTATTCCAGACCAGCACGATTGTCAATAGGAAACTTGGGGAGCAGCGTTCTTCAAGCCAGCCAGGCGAGCGGGAACAGCAGCGTCTCGGTTCGGTGCTCTCAAGCGGGGTGCAGTAGTCTGCGAGCTCCTGCTGAATTTGGTAAGGGCGTTTGCTTTCGGAGCGGGTCGCAGTCCACTGCGAACCACCCCATCCACGCCTCCGCAACAGTCTTACTCTCCGCTATGTCACGATACGGACTGGGCTCCAGGCCTCCCCACGCCCCACTCAACGGGCATAAAGTGGTGCCACCGAGATCATGCCCAGCCCTGCCACAAACAACAACACCATAACCCAGACCCGCGTCATGATCCCCGAGCTGGCTCCCCGGAACTCTTTCCAGTACAGCAGACCCCACAAGGTGCTCACTAGCACTGCACCCTGACCGATCGCATAGCTGATCGCCGGGCCCACCTGAACCTCCGGGGGAGCCGCAGCGGCCGCAAAATTGGCAGTGGTGCCGACCATCCAAATCATGCCCCCAGCCAGGCCCCACAAGTGCTGCTTCCAAGTGCCATCGAAATAGTTCCGAATCCGGAGGGGCGGTCCCTCAACCGGCACGTTCATGAACACCAGGTTGTAGACTGGCGTGCTCAGGAGCACGCCCAGGCCGAATACAAAAGCCACTGCATATGGCCTCAACCCCAATTCCCCCGCTTTGGACATTTCTACGAGCGGGTAGAAGGATCCCATCAACAGGCCACAAGCCAGACTCAACCCGATGGCCTTAAAGCCAACGCTTCCCGAGTGAGTTGTGCCCGTCCGCGGTCGAGCTGGTGCCTGGGTTGCCTGCCGTTTTTCGAGCTCAAAACGCCGGTGCGCGCTGGCTATGACAACGATTCCCGCCACCAGTAGCACAGCGCCTGCGAACAACAACCATGGGTTCCCCTGAGGGTTCAGGATGTAACTCCAAACCACACCAATAACGAGGGCCAAGCCAATTCCGATGGGGAACGCTACGGCGAGCCCAGCCACCGCGATTGCCGCCACAAGGAGCATGTTCGCCAGGTTGAACACACAGCCCGCCAGAAAGCCCAGCGCGATGGATCGGTTGCTGGCAATCAGCAAGTTGTCGGCGAAGGTTAGTCCCTCACCCATGGAACCCAGGGTCAAGGCCAGTACGGTTCCGGTCAATGCGACACCGAAGGCGTAGTCGAAATAAAAAAGCTCAAACCGCCAGCGGCCGGCGAACTTCATGGTGTTGGCCCACGACCCCCAGCAAGCCATGGTGAGAAAGGTGAGCAGCAATGCGGCTTCGTACGTAGTCGGCAGGATCATGAGCGGACTCCTTTGGACATGGACTCGTGAGCTTCCTCACGGCCACCTTAACCCGGTCCCGCCACCCATTACGCCTTCATCCGATTCAGCGAGACCGGTTTGCCAGCGACCTGTTTTATAATACTGCCGGTTTCGACGCGGGGAGGGCGAAGCATGCGCGTAACAATTCTACTTTTGGGTCTTGCCAGCGCCGTCTCACTGGCTTTGGGGCAGCCGAAGGGGTACGTCATCGACACGGAGACGCCCGCGGGGCAGCTGCTGCAACAAATCGGCCTAGAGGAAGATCCACAACGAAAGTTGGCGTTGCTAGAAAAGTTCACTCAAGAATTTCCTAACCACGAAGTGATTGGGTGGGTATGGAGTCAAAAGCCACCGTTATACGTGAAGCTCAACCAACCAGAAAAAGCTTTAGAAGCTTGCAGCCACTGGCTCAACATCGAGCCCACTAATGCCGCAGGAGCACACAGCTGTCTGAAGATCGCCGAGACTACCCAGAACCCTGACGCCATAGGCCAATGGGCAGTGGCTACGCACGAAGCAGCCAATAAGCTCTTGAGCTCCAGCCCACCCAAGTTCGAAGACGAGGAAGAAGAGCAGGAGTGGAAACGCTCGCTAGAGTTTGCACGCCAGGTGCGGGCGTACGCGGAATATTCGTTGTACGCGACCGCAGCCCAGGTCAGCGATCCGGCCAAGAAGGCCCGTCTGCTCGAATTGCTTTGGCAGCGGAACCCCGAAAGCGAGTACATGAAGCAGGGGCTACCCCTCTACTTTGTCGCCTTGCAACAGTCCGGACAAACGGACAAGGCCGTAGCGCTAGCCGAACAGGCGATCCAAAAGGGGCAGGCTAATGAAGACATGTTGCTCCTGGCGGCTGATTACCGATTCAACCAGAAAAAAGATTACGACCAAACGATGCGCTACGCCGAGGAGGTGGTGAAGATCCTGGAGAGCAAGCCGGTTCCGGAAGGGGTGAGCCCGGAGGCTTGGGAAAACAAGAAGAGATTGATGCTCGGGCTGGCCTACTGGTACCAGGGTGTGATCCACAGCCTGCGGAAGAACTACGCAGCAGCGGACAAGGCTTTACGGGCGGCCTTGCCTTATGTTGAGGCCAACGAGCAGCTACTGGCCGCTGCATTGTTCCACCTGGGCGTCGCCAATTACCAGATCGGTGATAAAACAGGAGATCAGAAACGGATTTTGGACGCTTACCAGTTCACCCGCCGGTGCGCCGAGATCAAGAGCCCGTTCCAGGCGCAGGCGCGGCAAAACTTGCAAGCGATCCAGGCACAGTACAGGATCAAATGAACATCCTCGTTCCGAATCTAGGCTCGACGTCGCTGAAATACCAATTGATCGCCATGCCCGACGAGAAGGTGCTGGCTCGCGGGCGAGTGGAGAGGGTCACGGATTACGAGTCGGCGATCGCGCAAATCGACACTGGGGGCGAGCCGGTGCACGCTGTGGCCTTCAAGACTGTGCACGGCGGTCCTCGCTACCGGGGGACCCACCTCATCGATGAGGGTGTGCTCGCTGCCTTGGAAGAGTTCCTCCCGGCGGCCCCCACCCACAATCGGATCTACCTAATGGGCATCCGGGCCTTCCAGCGAGCCTTGCCTGGAGTCCCTTTGATCGCTGCTTTCGAAACCGAGTTTCACGCCACTATGCCGGAGTATGCAGCCCGGTATGGGATCCCGCGGGAGTGGCGGGAACAGTACGGAATCCGCAAGTACGGCTTCCACGGAGCTTCACACGAGTACATCAGCCGGCGGGTTCCTGAGATGCTCGGTCGCCCTTCTGCGTCGTTGCGTCTGATTAGTTGTCATTTAGGAGGAAGCTCGTCCATTTGTGCGATCCAAGCCGGACGCTCCATCGACACTACCATGGGCTTCTCACCTCAATCGGGGTTGGAGAACGCTACGCGCCACGGAGATCTCGATGTTTTCGCTGTGCTCTACTTAATGGAACGGTTGGGCTGGAGCCTCGAGGAAGCCCGACGACAACTGGCAGCGAACGGCGGTCTTGCCGGACTGTCGGGAATCCCCGGCGGTGACCTCCGCGACATCGAAGCTGCCGCTCGCGACGGTGACCGTGAAGCAGCTATCGCCTTGGACGTGTTCGCGTACGAGATCAAGAAGACTATTGGGGCTTACGCCGCGGCTATGGGAGGCGTCGATGCCATTGCCTTCACTGGCGGCATCGGCGAGAACTCAGCAAGTTTACGGGCCGCTTGCTTGAGCGGCTTGGAGTTCTTAGGGATCCAACTAGACTGGGAGCGGAACCATCAAGGGCGGGGTGACCGCATCATCTCCGCCGATGGGTCCCGTGTGCATGTCTTGGTGGTCTCCACCAACGAAGAACTCATCGTTGCCCGGCGCGCTTACCGCTGCCTCGAAGCGGCGGGCCTGGTCAACTAACCTTGCGCTCCAGCTCCGGCAAAGCCACGTCCGCTTGCTTGGGCCACGGTTCCAGAAGATCCTCCTTGCGCATCACCAAGGCAGAGGTGTGGTAGTTGGCCAGCTCGAATCCGTGCCCGTGGACGATCGCGTCTGTTGGACAAGCCTCCACGCAATACCCGCAGAAGATGCAACGCGAGTAATCGATGTTGTAAACCTTCGCGTAACGCTCGCTACCGCTGAAGCGTTGCTCAGCAGTGTTCTCAGCAGCCTCGATGTAAATGCATTGCACCGGGCACGCAGCCGCGCATAGGAAACATGCCACGCACTTCTCTAAGCCGTTTTCGTCGCGCCGTAGGATATGGCGTCCGCGGTAGCGCGCCTCAAAACTCGGGGGTGCGTCGGGGTACTCCTCCGTGACAGCAGGCGACAACATCTCTCGAAGCGTCACCCCCAAGCCCTTCGTAATCGCTGCCGCCGCTTGCAGGATGCTGATCTTGCGTGCCATCACTCTACCTCTTGGACTCCGCATGGCCCGGCCAGGCTCCAGCTACAACCGCACTTTTACCACAGTAACGGAGTCGCATGAACGTGGGTTTAGAGTTGCTTGGCGAGCTCGCGCGCCGCAACCAGCAACGGATCCCATACGGGGGCGAACGGTGGAGCATAAGCCAGGTCGACTTGATAGAGTTCGTCTACGGTCATGCGCGCTTGCAGGGCTGTAGCTAGTACGTTGATCCTCCCGGCGACGCCGAACTCCCCAACGATTACCCCGCCAAGCAACCGCCCACTGCTTCGTGCACCGGTCAGCGACACGTACAAGGGCCGGCTTCCCATGTAGTCCGGCTTGTCCCGTGCCTGGATCTCCACGGTGACCGGATCGAATCCAGCGGCGCGCGCCTCCAGGTTGGACACCCCAGTGGCCGCTATCGCCAAAGACCCCACGCGCACTATGGCAGTGCCCGCCACACCCTCGAACCGTTCCCTACGCCCGGCAGCGCAAGCCCCAGCCACCCGTCCCGTTTTGTTCGCCGTAGTCCCTAAGGGCAGATAGACCGGCGTCCCTGTGATGATGTGCCGAACTTCCACACAGTCCCCCGCAGCGAAAACACCGGGGAGGTTGGTTTCCATGTGCTCGTTGACCTGGATTGCCCCGGTCCGCCCCAATCGGACTCCAGCTTCCTCGGCCAGGGCCACGTTCGGTTGAAAGCCGGTGGCCAGTACCACTAGGTCGCTCGGATAGCCATTCACCTGCCTGGCCCCGATCTCCCGGACCGGCTCGTTGAGATGCACCTCCACCCCCAAACGTTCCAGATACTCCCGGACCCACTGGACCATCCCCGGCTCGCTGCGCCCTAAAAACCCGCCTGTCGCTTCAAAGAGCCGAACTTTCAGTCCCCAGCGCAGCAGGACCTCGACCAGTTCGAGCCCCAAATAGCCTGCACCGATCACCGTCGCCCGTTCGGGCTTGCGATCTTTGACGAATCTCGACAGGGCTTCTGCACCCTCGAGCGTTTGCAGCGTGAAGACGTGAGGTTGCTCCGCTCCTGGCAAATCCTTACGGGCTCGGGCCCCCGTCGCAATGACCAGAGCATCGTAGCCAACCCGCTCCCCGGTGGAGAGAACCACCTGCCGCCGGCTATGCTGAATCGCCACGACTGCCACGCCCGTACACACACGCACTCTCCGCTCTCGCTCGAACTCCTCGGGGGTATACCGGCTGAGCTTGTCCACCCCAGGTACCTCTCCCTCAAGCCAGTACGGCAGACCGCAAGGTGCGAAAGCGATCCGAGAACTCTTCTCGAAAACGATGACTTCTAACCGCGGATCGACCCTCTTCGCCCGCGCCGCAGCACTCAGACCTGCAGCCTGCCCGCCTATCACGATCAGACGACGGTCCATACTCAGCCGGCCTCCGTCCCAGAACGGCGCGCTCTCTGAACGAACTCGAGCAAATCAAACCTCCGGGCCTGCCGGCCCGGAAAGAAACTGTTCACTGCATCCTGGCAATCGTCGAAGATATCCAAGACCGTGTACAGCTTAGTCAGAACCATCAACTCGATTGCCCGCGCGTTCATCCGGCACAGTTTCAGGGCGCCGCCCGCACGTTGCAAGCGCGTGTGCCAGACTACCAGGCACCCCAAGCCCGTGCTATCGATGTGCGAGACGTTCGCCAAGTCGAGCACCACACGGACGTCGCCCTGGTCCAACAACATCTCCATAAGCTGACGGAATCGCGTGGTTTCTTCTCCAGCCACTAAACGACCATCGAGTTCGAGAATTTTCACCCCCTCGATATCGCGGATTCGGATCTCTAAGGGCATTTGCCTGCCATCATAAAGCAGACCATGCGGCCAGCGATTATAGCCGGCCCTCCTCATCGCCGATAAGTACAACAGAGAATGACCCCACACGTCACGATGCCGCTCCTGAGGGTGCCGCTGCGTCGAATCGATGCCAGTGAACTCGCCCAGTTACTGGCCCGTCACGCGGCTTGGCTTGACAACCCCGACGACAGACCATCCCTCATAGCGGATGTCGACCTCAGCCAGTTGGCGGCACCTGGATGCCGGCTAGCGAGAGTTCACCTGGAGCACGTGCATTGGACAGGGGGAATTTTGGAGGGAGCCGATCTCTCATTGGCGCGGGTGCACCACGTCAACTGGAAGTGCGCCCGGTTGGCTGGTGCTACGTTCAATGAAGCCGTGTTCGAGCAAGTGGTGTTCGACGAGGCTGACTTAGCAGGCTGCAGTTGGGAACGGAGTCGTCTCATCGACTGCAGTCTCGAGCGCGTACGCTTGCAAAACGCTCGTCTGCTGGAGGCACAGCTCGAATCTTGCGATTTGCAAAAGCTTGAAGCCCCAGAGAGCTGCTGGGAGCAAGCGCGCCTCTACCAGTGCGATCTCCGGCACGCACTGCTCCGTCGAGCGAACCTGCTCCGCAGCGTTTGGGAGTTCTGCACAATGCTCCATCTCCAAGCTCCGGAAGCGAACTTTACCGCCGCCCGTCTGCAAAGCTGTGATTTGCGCCACGCCAACCTGACAAACGTAAAGTTCTTCCACGCCGACCTGCGAGGATGCAAGCTCGATCGAGCCTTAATGAGTGGTTGCAACTTCCGAGGCGCAAAGCTCGCGGGGGCCGAGTTGACGCGGACGGTGCTGCGCGAAGCGATCTTCGAGCAAGCCGACCTCCTGGCTGCCGACTTACGCGGAGCGGACCTGACGGGAGCACGATGCCTGACAAGCGCCCAGCTCTGCCAGGCACTCACCGACCACACCACGATCCTGCCCAATGGAAGCCGGGGGCCGTACATGAGATTTTCCGGCGCCGAGCGGCCTTGCCGATGGTAAGCGGAGAGCTCAACCGGTCGTAAGCCCACCCATCAGCGCTGGGGATACTCCCGCTTCACGTTGGGCGGTAAGCTTAGGGCCAATTGCGAAGGCTGTAGCGGTGGATTCAAGCGAATTGCACGGTAGGTTACCGTCGTGGTATCACCAGAAGGCCAATAAAACTTCTGCTGCACGGGATACCCCTGTTCCGCTACGATCCACAGTTCAACTTTGACTAGTCGCTCGCGCATACGCCGGTCTCGGGGAACTAACTCCAGCCTTTCCGTCGGCTGTCCATCGATCCGTTCGTTGCCCCGCACCACCACCTGGTACTGCCGAACCAATTCCCTGCCCGCTGTCCCGAAGCCCAGCAACAGGAACTGCTCGACCAGGCGTTGTTCTTTACCCAAGTCGTATACATGGACCGTTTGGATTTTGGGGTAGTAGATCTCCGCTTTGCCGTCTTGGAACGTGATCACTCGTCGGTCCGGAGCTTCGAACTCGATTTTGACGCTAATTGACCGGCTACCAGTTTTCAGCAACCACATTTCGCCGCTTTCCGCGCTCCGATCGTCGATCACCGCGGTGTAGGTCACCTTCTCCACGCGTGCCTGAACACTCCTGAAGTTAGTGGCGGCTCGATCCATCCAGGACAGTACCTCTTGCAGCGAGGCAGCCTCCACATTCCATGCCAGCAACCACGCGATGATTATCCCCGCGCGCATCGTTCGCCACACACTACCATCACGGGACCGCGAATGCCATGAAACCTTGTAGCTCTTGCTCGGAATCGAAAATTGGCTCCAGGCGCACCACACGCTTTTGCGCGCCCTTGGAATACGACCGTACGATGGCTTCGGCCCGGCTCAATCGCTCAGCCTCTGGCAGACCGGCTAGCAGCCGGGAATCAATCCAGTAAACCGCCGCTCCGCCCTCGGCGGGCAACATAGCTACGTGTTGTGGCTTCGGGCGGTCACGAAACCACTCTCGCGGCGTCAAGAAGACGAAGCCAAGGATCAAGGCGACCATCACGTCGTACTGCCAGCTACCGCGCGGGAATTCCCACAGAATCCACTTCTTCAAGACCTCTGCTAGCTTTCGCATCGTCGCCCTCAGTCTAACATGCCTGACGGATCAAAACTCGCACGCCGCGATAGCGTCAGCAAGCCTCTTTTCCACCTCAGCTGCTTGCGAGCTTACACTCAGCAACCGCTGGCGCCGGCTTCCAATCTCGTCCTCCCGCTGAGCCAGCTGACGTGCGTAACGTTCGACGAGGGCTTGCTGCCCACTGATGTTCTGTAAAGCGAGAAGGTTCTGCCGGAGCCGGTCTTGCTCCTGCACCAAGTCGCGGATAGCCTTTTCCTCAGTCTCGATTTCGCGCCTCAACTCGCCGAGCTGCCGCCGCAGCTCGATAACCCGCTCCAGCTGTTCGCGAGCGCGGCCGCTGAGTCTCCCGCCCCGAACCAGAGCGAGCAGGAAATCGGGGCTCTGCTCTGCAACGACTACTTGCTCGCTCAAGTCCCGCTGCTCCTCCACGACAAGCTCCCTGCTCGTCTGAGCAGGCACGGGGACCTCAAACCGATGCGCCAACCGCGTCGTTTCTCGGGGTTGAGGCCTGATCACTCGGAAGCCTTCCTGTATCGGGTGCTCAACAATGAGCAGCTTTGGTCGGCGCTCGACGTTCCGAATCGTGTACT
>JAUQPO010000280.1 GCA_030550335.1 Acidobacteriota bacterium | reverse complement strand
GGGCATGGAAGGTTCGTGGTCCTCTTGGAGGGTACGGACCGGTTGTACCGGACCACGAACCGCCGTTTTCAAATCGTGCAGTGCCAAGCATGTCAGCTCATCCGCTTGCATCCTCAACCGACGCCTAAAGAGCTGCTTCGGTACTATCCCAGCGGGTACTGGTACGTGCCGAGTGAGGACGCGGCGTCGCGGCTTGAAGAGTTCTATCGCCGGCTGGTGCTTCGAGATCATCTTCGTTTCGTCGAGAGCGCACTCAAGGGGCAGGGATCGGATGGTCTGTTGGTGGATGTAGGCTCGGGGGGTGGGTTGTTCCTGGCCTTGATGAAGGACCGGGGATACAGGGTCTTGGGGCTCGAGTACTCGGTTGAGGCTGCGGCCATTGCGTGGGGCTATTACGGTGTGCCTACCGTGTGTGCCAGCTTGAGCCGGGCGCCATTGCCTGACGCGAGCTGTGCGGCCATCACCATGTTCCACGTACTGGAACACCTCTACGATCCCGCAGCATACCTGCAGGCAGCTCACCGGTTGCTCCGGCCAGATGGCCGGCTGATTGTCCAAGTGCCCAACGCAAGCTCCTGGCAATTCCTGCTACTGGGAGAGAACTGGACGGGGCTGGACATCCCGCGTCACATGTACAGCTTTCGCGACCGCGACCTGATTTTGCTCCTGGACCGCTGCGGCTTCGAGGTGATCCGCACGAAGTACTTCTCGCTTCGGGACAACCCTGCCGCCTTGGCCTCCAGCCTGGCGCCGGATTTGGATCCCATGGCTCGGCGCGTTCGAGGCATAGCCGAAACGCCCTTGGTGCGTCTGCTCAAGGACGTCGTCTACTTTGCACTTGTCCTGGCGGCCGTGCCTTTCGCGCTGCTGGAAGCTGCTTGTCGGGCTGGGTCCACGGTTATGGTGGAGGCGGTCAAGCGTTGTTGACGTATCGCGGGCTGCAGCGCCTACTCGTTGGGCCATTGCGGGACCAGGTACTCTATTTCGAGGCCCGCATCAACCACGCCGTAAAAGCCTTCGCGGCGGAGCTGCCTGCAGGTTCGCGTGTCCTGGATGCCGGGGCTGGCGAAACCCGTTACGCTCGCTGGTTCCGCCACTGCCGATACACGGCCGTGGATCTAGCCATCGGTGATCCCACATGGGATTACAGCGCACTGGACGTGATCGGGGATTTGAGTGCGTTACCGTTTCGTGACGAATCCTTCGACGCGGTTTTGAACATCGTCACTCTGGAACACGTCCCGCGCCCTTGGCAGGTACTTCGGGAGCTGTGGCGGGTGCTGGTGCCGGGCGGATGTATGCTCGTGGTCGTACCATTGCAGTGGGAAGTGCATCAAGCCCCCCACGATTACTACCGGTACACACGCTACGGTATTCGCTGGCTGCTTGAGGACAGTGGGTTTCGGGTCCTGTCGATTGAAGCGGTCGGCGGCTTCTTCCGGTTACTGGCGCGAAGGTTGTTCAACAGTCTCCAGTTTCTGCCTCGCCCGTTGATGCCCGTGGCGGCTTTGTTGATCAGCCCGATCGGGCTAATCGTGCCGGTCCTGGACGCGCTCGATCGGACACGTGACTTCACCCTCGGCTACATATGCGTGGCGCAAAAACTGCCTGGTTCCTGATCTGGATTGCCTGGCCAACGCTGGCCGGTACAGGGGGCTTCTCCGGATTGCAGGCGCTCGAGTTCACTGAGCGAGTGGTAGCCTTTGGACCACGGCCGCCGGGGAGCCAAGCTCTGGAGCGCTTGCGGGAGTGGATCGTGACGCACTTGCGGCAATGGGGCTGGCGAGTGGAGCTAGACAGGTTTCCAGCGCATACGCCTAGGGGCGTGCGAACGATGGTAAATATCCTGGCGCATCGAGCTGGAGAGACTCCATCGAGCGTGGTCATCAGCGGCCATTACGACACCAAGGAGTTGCCAGGGATCCATTTCGTTGGGGCCAACGATGGAGGTAGCTCGACCGGTTTTTTATTGGAGATGGCGCGGACCCTGGCGGCAATGCCCGTGCGGAAGAGTGTGTGGCTGGTGTGGTTCGATGGCGAGGAGGCTTTGGAGGAATGGTCTGAGGAGGATGGTCTTTACGGAAGCCGGCATCTGGCAAGCCGCTGGCAGCGGCAAGGAGTGTTGCGGCAGGTCGAAGCCCTCATCAACGTGGACATGATTGGGGACCGGGAGTTGGGAATCGCCAGGGAGCGGTATTCCGACCCGGAGCTGGTCGAGTTCATCTGGCGCACAGCGCGCGAGTTAGGTTACGGACCTTATTTTTTGCAAAGCACCATGGCGGTGTTAGACGATCATATCCCGTTCGTGCGAAAAGGGGTTCGGGCCGTCGACCTCATCGACTTCGACTACGGCCCTGGCAATAGGTGGTGGCATACGGAACAGGACACGCCCGACAAACTTTCCGCCCGCAGTTTTCAAGTGGTGGGTGACGTGCTCCTAGCAGTTCTGGAGCGACTTGGAGTTTTCCGGTGAGACTGAGCACTTTCGGGCACCGGGAGACTTCCGGGCGAGGGCTGGATCTGGATAGGCGCATTGGGGCGCGGACGCAACTCGATCTGCATGCAGGCATTCATCGCTGCAGTGACCTCGTCGAACGTGGACAGGATTGCTTCGACCAAGTCGGCGCCTGTGGAACACCGTACCTCATCTTCGGTCATGGGGTAATAGAGCTGGAACCCTGCCCAGTGGTGGGCAGAAGCCCGGCGTAGCGCTTCCGCAAGCGCGCGAATGCTGAACTGATCGGGGCGCGTGAAGCGCACCGGGGCTTCCCAAGTACCGGCATGGATGTGGAAGCCTTCTCGCAAAAGCCGGCGCAGTTCTTGCACCAGCCGGCTGTTTGGACGCAAGCTAGCGAGCAGGCGATGCCAGTCCCAGTCCTGTTGCAGTTGCCATGTTCGGCGGTCTGCGGGCGGCCGCAGATAGCCTCGTTCGACCTGGAGCCCGGATTTGAACAACTGTTCTTCTGTATCGAGCTCGATGAAGAACTTGGCGCACCCGAAGCTGACGTCCGAGGAGATGGGTTTGGCCAGGCGATTGGCACGCGGTAGCCATGCGATCCACTGCCAGTAACGCCCGCGGCCGTAACGCTCAGTGATGAACGGCTCGCCGAACTTATACTCCAGCGCGAGCTTCAATATGCGCGTGATGCGTTCGTGGTCAGCGAGGTTGCCGACCCGGATGCCTCGTTGGAAATCCAGAAACTCAGGGCGGAAGGCGACAAACAGGTTCACGGTTCTGGTCGAGCGTGCACCTTGGCTATTGTAGTCGTAAGCCGACCCGGGAGAAGGACATGCGATGTCCTTCGTCAGGATGGGCTCTGTTCGGGCTCCTCGAAGGCTTCAGGCACGCACTCGTCTGGATCGACGTCAGCCCGCAGGCCCAGGAACACCGGCGAGCGTAAACGCCCCTGTGGAGTCCAATCGTGAAATTTCACGCTGCAAACGAGTACGGGTCGCACCCAGACCGCGCATCGCCGGAAGTCTGCCGGGAGCGCGATGGGAGGCTGCCAGAGGCGCAACTTATCCAGCTGCTCGCGTAGCTGGGTCGCCGTCTGGGTGTCAAAACCTGTCCCCACACAACCGGCATAGCGCAAGCCTTCACCTTGGCGAACCGCCACAACGAGTGAAGCAAAACTCGCTCGCTTGCCCAGCGTGTAACCGCAGATGACCACGTCTTGACGCCGAACTAGCTTCACCTTTAGCCAGGCGTGGCTGCGGCCGGATTCGTACGCAGAGTCGCGGCGTTTGGCCACGATGCCTTCCAGGCCGAGCTTCCGTGCGACCTCGGTCACCTGGGCAGCCGAGCCAGCTAGCGGTTCGGACAGCCGTACGAACGTACCACACCGTAGCAACCGCGCGAGCGTCTTTTGCCGCACGTCCAACGGGACCCTGCGGAGGTCGTAACCATCTAGATACAGCAGGTCGAACAGATAATAGCGAACCGGAAAGGCACGGGTCAGCTGCCGCAGGCGCGCGGGAGCGACGGTGACCAGGCGACGTTGGAGCAAGGCGAAGTCTGGACGACCCTGGTTGTCCAGCGCCACAATCTCTCCATCGAAGATCGCCTCAGTGGCAGGCGTGCATTGGGCCAGCTCGGAACACTCGGGAAACTTCTCGGTCAGCGTAGATCCCCGCCGCGACCGCAATTCGATGTGTTGGTGGCGTAACCAGGCGATGACCCGGACGCCGTCCCATTTCACCTCGTACTGCCATTCCGGTCCCTCAGGGACGTCCTTTGCGGTAGTGGCCAACATCGGCGAAACGAACTCAGGCATCGCGCAGGCCACGGCTCCTGGATGACTCAAGGCTTCGAGCACGGCGGATCGGGCTCCTCCAAGGGAAATTCGTGGTGAGGCGGGGCCTCCCGCGCAATCTCTTGCTGACTCCGACCTGTCAGGACGCTCCACGCGAACTCATCGGGGTCCCAACCGGGCCGGGCGTACTCATCTGCTTTCTTGATCAACAGCCATTGATCCGCGCTCTGGCGCATGCGCACCAGAGCAAATTCGCCTTTCAGCTTGGAGCCTTCAAACCAGAGCTTAAGCTGCCCGCGAGCGAACTGGCGCTCCGGCGACCCACTTCCGAGGACTCGAAAGCGACCACGATCCCAAACCATGACACTCCCGGCCCCGTATTGGCCAGGGGGAATGTTGCCTTCGAAGTCCGCATACTCGAGTGGGTGGTCCTCCACCAGTACTGCTAATCGCCTTTGCTGCGGGTCGAGCGTCGGCCCCTTTGGTAACGCCCAGGACTTAAGTACCCCGTCGATTTCCAAACGCAGGTCGTAATGCAGTCGGCGTGCCTGGTGACGGTGCACCACAAAGATGCGGCTGGGTGGCTGGTCGGGCATTCTGCGTGAGCATGCCATGATCGACTGCGCACGTACACTCCCAGTTTGTTCGAGTTT
>JAUQPO010000279.1 GCA_030550335.1 Acidobacteriota bacterium | reverse complement strand
ATAGCCTTAGGCGTGCGGCTTGGCGGAGGTGCCCAATGAAGGCCAGTTATTTGGGCCTGGCACTTTTGATTTTTAGCGCTTCGCCGCTGCGAGGCCCAGCTGCGGATTACTGGCGCTCGACGCAACCCGATTCGCGCGTCCGCTTCCGTAGCGGATTCGGGAACGTAGTATTCCCAGGCACCGGGACCCCCACCCAGGTAAACCCGTTTTACATGTTTCCGACCACCTTCGCGCAGCGGCTCGGCGCCACCGTCAGCGGCTATCCGGGTTACCTCTTAGGGCGTGAACCCTACCGACGCGGGGTTCCGGCAGTCTTCCCCTACCTTATCCCGGTCTTCTATGGAGGCTGGGGCTATACTGCTGGTCCACCACAGGTGACCGTGATTCAAACCAGCCCGCCGGTCCCTTCGGTTGTGATCCAGCAATACTACGCCGTTCCTGAGGCCGAGCCCACCCGAGTTCGAACTGCCGAAGCTGAAACACCCCGCGAAACGGTCCAGCACTATCAGGCTCCCACACCCAAGCAGCCGGTGACCGAACCCACCAGGAGAGAATCCCGGAGCGAACCGGAGTCAGAGGCCACGCTCTACCTCATAGCCCTGCGCGACGGGACCATCTACGCTGCCGTCGGGTACTGGACGGAGGATAACCAACTCCACTGGATCACCCTTCAGGGAAAACGCCACGCAGTAGCTTTGGAAGCGCTCGATCGGCCGCTGACTCAACGCCTCAATCGTGAGCGCGGCCTGGAGATCGAACTCCCGAACTCCCCATAGGCCAGTTGAGGATACGGGAGAACTCGCCCTGGCAGAGGCGGCGTATAAAATCCCGATCGCCTTCGACGAAGTCGTATTCCGTCAGCCGCTCCAATCTCTCCCAGCGAATCTGCTCGAAGACGCGATTGCGCGGCTCACCGGAAAAATTTGGGACTGAATAGAAAATCAACAAGATCGGCGGGCGCTTCGGATATCGGTATTCATAGCGCACAATCTCGCCGCCGATCTCCGCTTGCAAATCGAGTTCCTCAGCCAGTTCCCGTGCCAACGCTTGCTTCGGAGTTTCGCCAGGCTCGACCTTCCCGCCGGGGAACTCCCATTTCAAGGCGTGTCGCCGGCTTCGGCGCCGCTGGCCGATTAAGACCCGGCCATCACGATGGATCACGCCCGCCACCACAATCAACTGTCGCGCCTTCGCTCGAGAGCGCTGGCCCTCAAGTGGTTGGCCACTCGGCGCTGCCGTAGAACCCTCCTTCACCAGTTCCACACCGTTTGCTCGCCGTGTACCCATGGCCGAGAAACGCCAGCGCAATCCTTCCCATCATAACCACTAGCAGCCCCGAGTCCATGCCCAATCCGATCTTCCTCGACCACTTTCGCCATCCCCGGAACGCCGGGGAGCTCGCCGATGCCACCGTTACCGTTATCGTGGAGAATCCAGCCTGCGGTGACGTGATGAAGCTGGCGGCCCGCATCGAAAGCGATTGCGCTACAGCGGTCCGCTTCCAAGTCCGCGGCTGTGCTGCTTCGATCGCGGCAGGGTCTGTCTTGACGGAATTGTTGCTGAGCCGCCCGCTGCCCCAGTGGCACCAGATCGATACTCAACAGATCGACATCGCCCTGGGAGGGCTACCCATGGCCTCCCGGCACGCAGCGGAGCTCTGCGTTGACGCCGTCCGCGCGCTGCTTCGAGCACTGGGCTGGCCAGCTCGACCCTAAGCGTTACACTAAGCCACAACGCTCCAGTAGCTCCGAGGATTGGAGTATCTCCTCCACAGGGCCGTCGGCCACGAGACGGCCTTGCTCAAGCACGAGCAGCCGATCCACCACGTGGCGCAGGAACTCCAGATCGTGACTACTGACGAGTAATGTGCCTCTCAGTGCCCGGACCACTTCGATCAACTCCCTGCGAGCACGCGCATCGAGCTCTGCCGTCGGCTCATCCAGAATCAGTAGTTCCGGCTCCAACACCAGGCTTGCAGCCAGCGCCGCCCGCTTGCGCAGACCCAGGCTGAGGTGGGTGGCCGGCTCTGTGGCGTACCCTTCCAGTCCCATCTGCCTCAACACCGCCCGCGCTCGCCTCTCTGCCTCATCGTCGACCAAGCCCCGGTTGCGCAACGGTAGGGTCAAATCATCGAGCAGCCGCGGCATGAACAGCGAATCTTCGGGGTTCTGAAACACCACGCCGATCCGTCCGAAAATTCGCGCTCCCGGCGCCACACCGAACACCCGCACCTTGCCCTCGAACCGCACGACGCCCAGCAAGCACGAGATCAGCGTGCTCTTACCCGCACCGTTCGCGCCGGCCAGGCCCACTCTTTCCCCTGCGTGTACGCGAAACGAGACGTCTTTCAGTGCGAGACGGCCCGAGGGGTAGCGGTACGTCAATTTCTCGACTTCGATCACTACTTGCACAGGCCAGGCTAACTCAGCCCGCGCGCTCTTTGTGCGACGTAAAACCGTTCGGCGCGAGCCAGCGAACGTTGAAACACCGCTGCGGTCACCCATACCAGTGCTATCCAACAGCTGTGGCGATAACGATTCGGCGTGGCGAGACGCCATGCGGTGTAGCTGCGTTGCACAAGCCCGCCGAGCACCAGCACGAAGTGCCTGAGGATCAGCAGGAGCAGCACTGGCGCCGGGATCGGGCGATGCGCCCACGGAGCGACGAGCCACACTGGCCAAGGCAAGCACTGCCCTGCAGCCAGAACGAGCACGAAAACCGCAGCCGCCCGGATCAGTGTCAGGGCGTCGACACCTTGTCCTAGAGCTTGGAAAACAGCCAGCACAGCCAGCAAGGACGCGAGCGGTAGCAGGCGAGCTAGCAACTGCGACCCCACGCGCAAATGAACGCCCAGCAGCGCAAGCCCGGTGAGCAGTCCACAGAGCGGCCACCATAGGGTATGTCCCACCACCGCCGCCCCAAGGGCTACTCCAATCAGCGAAGCCACCAGCACTGTCCCAGAGGCGCTCACCCTACCTTGCATGCCCTCACCCGATAGCTTCCCGGTCCTTCGGCTGCCTCTAAAACCCTTGCGCCGCACCTTTCCAAAAGACTCGCTAAAACGCCAGCCGCCGGAAGCCGATCTTCACGCACGGGACCCTCCAGCTGGCTATGGAAGGCGTTGAGTTCCTCGCTGCTCATTAAGTGACCGATCGACAGCATTCCACCCGCTTGCAGCACTCGCAAAGCCTCCTCAAGCGCCGCTCGTTGATCGGATACATGAGGAAGTAGCCCGAACATGATGACGCTATCGAACGTGGCTGGAGCAAAAGGCAAGGCGCATGCATCGGCACAGACCCATGTGGCAGCTTGCCAATATTTCTGCCTGCCAGTCTTCAACATGCCCATGGCGAAGTCCAGCTCCACAATCCATTCCTTCTCGCGCAGCACAGCACTGAGATAAGGCACCAACAGGCCGGTGCCACAGCCCACATCCAGTACGCACCGTGTGCCTGGGGGACAAGCCAGCTTACAAAACTCTCGTAGCCACTCAGATTGCTCCTGGCTGAGCGGCCGGAGATCCCACTCGTGGGCCAGCTGTTCAAAATAACTCCGTCGGTCTTGCACGCTAGTCGATTCGGTCTTTGCGGTCACGACCGAGTAACACCGAGTCCCGTTGTTCCAAGACTCGCACCACGAACGGAACCACTGCCATCTGGAGTGCCACACCTGGCAGGCCTTGCACCAGCATCGCCACCGAGGCTAACGCAGCGGGCAATCCGAACCACTTGGCCAAAACGTAGCTGGACGCCCAGGCAGTGAGCCTACCGGCTAGCACAGCAGTCACCAGCGCCACCCACAAACCCGTGCCCAACCGCCGGTAAAGCAACCCTGCCACACCTCCCAGCACTGCGCCCTCCGCACTCACTACAGCAACCACCGGGGGATACAAGGGCGGCATTCCCGTGGCCAGCGTAGAAACCCATGGGACGAGCAATCCGACAGTCGCCGCCCAACCTGGTGGCACCAAGAACCCGTTGAGCAAAAGAGGCAACAGCATCGGCAGGAACTTACTACCGAGGCCTACCGCGTGAAAGGCAACCGGCAGCAACAAAGCCAGGGCACCGAGCGCACCACTCGTGACCAGTATGCGCAGGCGCTCTTCGGCCTGTTCCTGTTTACCCGCAACTGACCGCATGGCATTGAGCGGGCTCCGCTTCAAAACCGCACGACTAATCCCCCTGCAGCATTTACCCCGGGCATCGGGTAGCCAGTCACCACTTCGTACCGGGTGTCAGTGAAGTTGTCCACATCGACAAACCACGTGGCGCGTCCCCATGGAATCATGAGCTTGAACGAAACTACGGTGTAGGGATCCAACTCCGAACGAGCCGTAGTATCTGCCCAACGACGACCCACTGTGACGCCGCCCACATGGACGAAGGCTCGACGCAAATCGAATTCCATCGAGTACACCCCCTTATGCCGCGGCACATAAGGTGGCAGGTTGGTGGAACGCAAATACGCGTAACCTCCGTACAACGCCACCCGACGAGACCAACGCCACCGTGCGCTCGCTTCGAATCCCCGGTTGAGCGCGGCGCCAGCGTTCTGTAACTGAATAGCTGGCCAGCGTCCCACCGTCACGATCAAGTTCGATAGATCGGCGTAGTACCCCGTGATCGACGCCGCTAGTTCAGGCTTCGGATGGAGTTCCAACGTGCCTTGGTAATTCCACAAGTGCTCAGGCCGGAGATTGGGGTTAGGCGCAGGGAACAGATAGAGTTCGCGGATGGTCGGATTGCGGAAGCCACGCGCCACAGCTAGATGCAACGAATACCCGGGCGCTAGCCGGATTACCGTACCTACTTCCGGCACGGTGATTCCACCGAAAACGCTGTTGTGTTCATAGCGCAGGCCTGCATTCCAGCGCCAGTTCTCCTGGATGCTCCCTTGCACGCGCCAGAACCCCGCGCCCGCAGTCA
>JAUQPO010000278.1 GCA_030550335.1 Acidobacteriota bacterium | reverse complement strand
AGGCTTCTCAATATATCCGCAACGAGTTTGGAGCCTCTGCCGGTGGCCCCATTGTGAAGAACAAAACCTTTTGGTTCGCCGCCTATGAAGGTTTCCGAGAGCGGCTGGCTCAGTTTGCACGCACTCAAGCGCCGACGCCAGCCATGTGGCAAGGTGACCTGAGCAACGCGATCACGCAAGCGGGCGAGCGCATCACAATCTACGACCCCTTCTCGAGCACCCCCCGAAGGCCTGCGAATGCCATTTCCCGGTAACCGCATTCCGAGCACTCTGATTCACCCCTTCTCGGAAACCATGCACAAAGTGTCCCCGGATCCTGTCGGGCCGAACGCAGGCGGTAACCCGTGGATCGAACCCAATTTCGAGACGTACTATCCGGACCACCGGGACATCAATACACTCACCATCAAGCTGGATCACGTCTTCTCCGAGAGTGACAACCTGTCGGGGCGGTTTACACGATCCTGGCGGTTGGCAAAACTTTACGGAGGCCGGTTCGGGTACCCACGGCCAGGTACAACCGACGCTGGCGGAACCGGTCTGTCGGATACCAAGGTCTACAACAGCTACGTCCGGTGGAATCACGTATTCTCACCGGCAATGGTCAACGAGCTGCAACTATCCAACCATCGTTCCGCCAACACGTCTGGAACGCTCGCCAACAACGTGCCCTGGGCCGAACGGCTCGGCTTACCTAACCCCTTCGGCGTGACCGGTTGGCCCACGCTCTGCATGTCCGGCAATGCCCCATTCTTCTTCGGCGGCTGCTGGGACAGCGACAACCGCAAGGACGAGATGCTGACGCATTACCAGCTTGAGGACAACGTGACGTGGGTTCGGGGTAGGCATTCGATTAAGTTTGGCGGCAAGCTTCGTTATGAATACAACAACATCCGCGAGCTCCAGCAAGCTCAGGGATCCCACGATTGGGGAGCGGACTGGACCGCCCTTTACGATCCCATCGGGGATCAAGCCAGATCGTTCACCGGTAGCGGGTTTGCCAGCCTCCTACTCGGCCTACCCACTTACTTGTCTAACCAGTACAACCGCGGGTTCTTCTACTTCGAACAGCAGGAAATCGGCCTGTACTTCCATGACAGCTGGAAGGTCCATCCTCGAGCAACCCTGGAGCTGGGTTTGCGGTGGGACAAGTGGACGGCCTACGAGGAAAAGTACAACCGCCTGGTGAACGTCAACCTGGATACCTACCAGGATCGGTTTGAGGTGGTGACACCTAAGAACGTTCGAATGGAAGACTTGCCTGGTATCCCTCGCTCTGTGCTCGAGTCCTGGCGCGCCCGCGGCTTGACTTGGAAGACCGCACGGGAAGTAGGGATGCCCGACAACCTGATTCCGGCCGACAACAACAATTTCGGGCCACGGCTGGGCATTGCCGTGCGACTCACCGACAAGTGGGTGCTGCGCGGAGGTTACGGGGAGTACTTCTGGACCATGCCGCTGTCGCAAATCCTACAGACTTCCCGCACCAACCCACCGCTCAATCTCCGCTTCACCAATGAGATCGCTTCGCAACAAGGCCGGAACTTTAACTATGCGCTCAAGAACGCACCTTCTGCGAACGATTTTGTGGGTAAAGCCACTGTGGAGACTACTGGCATCGTGCCCATCAGCTTGACCGCCCGTTCGATGATGCCCTGGGACCATCGGCGCTGGAGCGACAACCGCATGCAGTCCTGGCACTTCACACTGGAGCACCAATTTATGCGCGAAACGGCCCTGCGGTTGACCTACACGGGCAATCACGGGCGCGATTTGGAGCAGCGGTTCAGCATCAATGCCCGAGAGGCCGTCTACAACTACATCGCCCGCACCGGTAAAGTCCCACCCAGCAATCGCGATTTGCTCCGCCCCAATCCGAACTGGAGTTTCATGGCTGCTAATCACACCGGCTATTCGAACTCGCACACCTTGCAAGCGGAAGTCGAACGCCGTTACCACGACGGGCTGGGCTTTCAGTGGTTTTACACGTTTAGCCGTGTGCTGACGACCACCGACGCGGGCGGCTTCACCAGCGGCAACGGCAATATTAACGCCACCAACGGGCTGTTTGAGGTGCCTGAAAACGTGCAGATCCTTGGAGCCCCAAATCTCACTTACGAGCAGCGCTTGCGTCTCGGCTACTACAACTCGGCTTTCGTTCCGGCCCATCGCATCCGTTGGAATGGGATCTACACGCTCCCGGTGGGCCGCGGCAAGCGCTTCGCCACGAGCGCCTCGCGTGGGGTAGACGCCATAATCGGGGGCTGGGAGTTCGCCTTCATTGGCGACTGGAGATCCGGTTATTGGAGCAGTGTGAGCTCCAGCCGTTACCTCTTCGGCGATCCCACCCTCAAGGCGGACGAGCGGTTGGAGATGACGATCTTCGGCCGCCGCCAGCGCCTATGGTTCCGGGGTGACTTCGACCCCACGCAAGCCAAGGACGTAGACCAAGCCCGGTTACAGCAGTTGGTCCCTGTGGATCGCTCCAAGCGTGTGCTACGCCCGCTCGGGCCAAACTTTGATAACCGACTTCCTCAGGTGCTGGCAGACGGCAGAATCACCTATACGTCCATCACGGACACCGTCAACTGGAACGCCCGCAATTTCTTCCGCGGCCCTGGGGCCTGGAACCTGGACTTCGCCATCTTCAAGCATTTCCGTATTACGGAGCGGGTTCGCGCCCGCTTGACGGCCGACTTCTTTAACGTCTTCAACCACCCGAATGACGTCAGCCCCGACTCTACCACCGGGTTACAAGACTTGAGCGTTTCCGCGAACGAGCCGCGCATCATTCAGTTCTCGCTGCAGATCGAGTGGTGAGCCAGACAGATGGGGGCCGGTCCGATACGGACCGGCTCCCGCGCGGGCTGGTACGATCCGAGAGGGGGCGAAGAGAAGCGAAGGCACGTCTGGAGTCTGAAGATCCGAGCTTAGACGGTCGAGCAATCGGGCGGCCCACCACCAGCGCGTTTTGCACCAAGCGAGGGCTTACGTCACCAGCAACCAAGCGGCACTCCCGGTTAACCCTACTCCGCAGCCTGGCGAAGTCAGAGGTTCAGTTGCATTCCGGCACCAATGGCCCAGCCAGTTCCTTCACGAAATAGAGGCGGCCCGGGAGTGTCGGCATCCAACTGGAGGGTACCCAGCAGTCAGGACCATGCCGCAACGTCACCCACAAGCTCATGCCCTGCCACTGCATCCCACGTCCCAGCACGCCGTCGGCACCACCGATGGCCCAATCGGCCTGCAAGAATAACCCTGGCCCAATGGTGTTCGCGCGGGTGGGCACCAGGGTCGTCCGGCTCTTGAAGCTGGTGATTGCGTTCTGCTCGATCGTCAAGGGGTGAAGCTTCGCCGCAAGCCGGTAGTTCTGGCGTTTCCACTCTTCCTCGCTAGCAAACTCCGCTGCAAAATGGGGCTCCCAAAAGGCGATGTGAAACACCCGGCCAATGCCGTAGATGACGATGAGCTGAGCACCCTGGGCTTTGAGAGCCGCTATGCGCTCCGGGTAAGTCGGTAAGGTCTCACGCGTGGCAAAATGCCGTTGTCCAGGGGGCACCGTCAGCTCGCCGAGCGGACCATAGAAAGCTTGCTCCATGGCGTTGCGGAATGAACCGGGGTGGTCGGGCGGGAGGGTGTTGCCTTCAGCGTCGCTCCATTCATCCATGTTGAAGCCATAGACATGGTCGCAAGGCACCTGCCACTGCTGGAGGAAGTAAACCGCCCAGCGGTACATGCCCATAGGGCCCACCGGTAAAATCAGTGCGAGCTTTCGTCCCGCCTCACGCGCCTCGCAGATCCGCAAGGCGATCTCGTGTCCCAGCATCACGTTGAAGTCATGAAGTGTCTCACACGGAATCGGTTCGAACTGTGGATGCCACCACGGCTGCCGCTCCACAATCGCCTCTGGTGGATGACTGCAGCAAGCTTCAATCCTCTCCCAATTCCAGCCCGCCGGGAAGAAGTCTTCCAGCAATGAACCGCTCAAGGTATTCCTGAGGTCGATCCTCACGAGTGCACCTCCTCGATCGTTAACCGGCAGGAAGTCGTAGCTCGCGCCCAGCTACTTCCCCACACGGCTGACCAACATTTCTACCAGACGAGGCAAGCCCAGTCCACGTGGGAGCCCGCGCGGAAACCTCCAGAAACGGATCACCATGGCCAACCTGAAGGCGAGAGTTGAGGGCACTCTATGGCTGGTTGTCGCAAGGTTGCTCGAGCGGGTTCTCGCCACCGAAGAGCTGGCAGCCGGGAGCAGGTGGGCTGGAAAGCAACGTGCACGGTTCGCAGCATCCTAAAGAGCTGGTAGGACGTACCAGCTCATGCGGCACTCCTTGGCCCACACCGGCACCGGCTACGCGCTCCTGCCACCCTCACCGCTCCTAGCAGCTTCTGCCCACCTTCATCGCTCGCCGAATGCTGGCAGTTCGAACTCGCACATGTCGCGCATCCCACTGATTGCGTCGGTGGCGATGACGCGCCAGCGTCCCGGGCTGTCGTTCAGGGCCACTGGAAAGGACACCGTCGCAGTCCCGTTCCGCGTAACCACGTTACCGGTGTACTCCCAGGCCAGCTCTCCGGAAGGCCGAATCACCTCGACGCGGAAGGCAGTTTCTACACCTAATGGGCCAGCCCAGTGCAGCTCTACCTCAGCGTCTGCACCTCGCCGAGGTTGTCCCACCAGTCTAACCCGAACCCCTCGGACCGGATCCGGCAGTAAGGCGTACAATTTCGGCTCCGCCGTTTGCAGCCGATCCTGGATCACAGCAGTCCGGCCAAGGTAACGCTTCAGCCGAACATCGTAGACGTGCCAGGCTTGCCCCAGTTCGATTCGCACTTGCCTGGACTCAACGCGCCAATGGTCCTCTTTGACCAGCCCCAACAGGCGCGCCCGTCCCGCACGATAAGGGATGACCTCAAAATTTT
>JAUQPO010000017.1 GCA_030550335.1 Acidobacteriota bacterium | reverse complement strand
ACTCAACCAGGCGGGCGATTTCCGCCTCAATCCGCCGCAAGTCGGCCAGGTCGATCGCACGGGTCTCCGCCACCGTCACGAGCAATTCGGTCCCAGTAACGGCCTCCGGCGCCGTAAACAGAACCGCTGAGCCAGGCAACACCCCTGGGAGTTCCCCCAGTGCTGCCTCAACCTCGAATGGGCTCACCGCCCGGCCCGATTTGAGCAGGATGTCTTTGGAGCGTCCCGTAAAGTAGAACTCGCCGTCCGCTATGTAGCCGTAATCGCCCGTATGGATCCAACCGTCCGGCTCAGTCGCGGCGCGGGTCATTTCCGGATCGCGGTAGTAGCCGTCCATAGTGCAGGGGCCCCGGAAGACTAGCCGGCCGACGTGACGCTCAGGTAGCGGATGCCCGTGCTCGTCTACGATCCGGATTTCTTGGCCAGCGACAGGCCGGCCCAGGCAGACGAACTGGATGGCGGTGGAGTCGCTTGGTGTGGCGGGCTCAGCTACGCCGTCTTTTTCGAATCGATCGCGCCGGACTCGGTCTCGCACTGGAGGGCGGCCGACTGGAGGCATGGTCAACGCGACAGTAGCCTCTGCCAGCCCATAAGCTGGCACCATGGCCTCCGCTCGAAAGCCGTAACGGCGGAACCGCTCGATGAACCGGTCGATGGTCTCCGGGAGCACGGGTTCGGCGCCGTTAACCGCCACGCGCCACGTGCTGAGATCCAAACCTTCCAAAGCCCAGGCTGGGATGCGGCGGGTGCAGAGGTCATAGGCGAAGTTGGGCGCTGCCGAGAGCGTGCCCCGGGATTCATGTATGGCCCAAAGCCAGCGCTCAGGATGCTGAAGTACTTCCAGTGGCGAAAGGAGGCTCATCGGAACCGCATAGTAAAAGCTGAACAGCCAGCACCCGATCAAGCCGAGGTCACTGTACAACGGCAGCCAGGAGACCAGCACATCATCAGGTCGAACGCCTATGACTTCTCCGATGCCGCGCAGGTTGGTGAGGACTTGCTCGTGGCGCAGTACCACCACTTTGGGGTCGGCGGTGGTTCCAGAGGTCAGCTGCAGGACTGCCAACTCCGATGGCCTGATGGTCCCCGGAGCCAGGCGAGCTTTGGTCCGCCGAAGCTGTTCCGGTTGGAAGACCCCTAGCAGATGGGGCAAATTGGCCCGAAAGATTTGGACGATAGGACGGAGCTCCCGCGGGCAGATCAACACCCGTATGTCGACGCGCCGCAATACGGCAATTTGCCGCCGCACGTAATCCTCTAACTGTGTGGGGCGGGTTGGCGGGTGGAGCGGCAAGGGAATGCCGCCGGCGATTTGAGTGCCCAGGAAAGCGCAGAGGAAATCCGCGCTGTTCGGTAGCAGGATCCCTACAGGATCGTTGCGCTCCAGTCCTGCTTCTGCCAGGGCTCCGGCGATGGCTGTGGCTTGCTCGTAAAGCTCCCCGTAAGTCAGGGGAACGCCGGCGCTGTCTTCCAACACGTGAGCGTGCACCCGGCCTGGGTCGGCCTCCGCATGCTGCACGAGAACTTCAACCAGAGTGCGGGCGGAACGAGGTTCGGGAAGGATCTCGGAGGGAGGGGCAGGCAGCCGGTAAGCGGGCCTAAGGGGTTGCTCCTTGAGTTGCTCGGAGATGCGTTGCGCCCAGGCAGCGGGGGTCTCTAATTCCTCCAGCAACTGGCCCTGCAATTTCAAGTTGAAGCGCTGCTCGCACTCCAGGACCAGCTCGGCCAGCTCCAGCGAGCCCAATCCCAGCTCTCGGGTTAGATGACTGTTCGCCGAGACTAGGCTAGCCAGCTCCGCCCGGCCCATCTCACGCAGCAGCCGGCGGACTATGTCCACGAGCTCGGCTTGAACAAGGTCGGGATCGAGCTGTGCTAATGGGCTCGCCATGGGCAGTCTAATCGCTCAGGGCACTAGCTTGACCCGCTACCCAACGCTCGACGCCTGGGATTTCGTTGTTGACCCAGTACGCCTCCCAGTCGATTTTCTCCGGGGTCCAGGGTAAACGCTGCCGGTCTCGGTCGCTCAAGGCCCGGTATGCCAGGCGTATGTTCTCCGCTTCGAAGATGAACCGGTTGTCGCACATAAAGGGCTGGTAAAGTTGCAGCGCTTGGTCGCGGATCATCGCCCGCAGGCTGGCGGACCGCAGAGAGCTGTTGAGGCGGCGGACCCAGTCCTCGCCGGGTATTCCTAATTGCTGCATCCAACGCCGCAGCTTGGCGGTTACTTCCTGAGCACCTTCGAGGAGTCGTTGCTGGCGGTGGCCTCGTTGCTGGGCTTGTTCGGGCGTCAAAACACGCACGCCCGCGCCGGGCAATCGGAGCCATCGTCGCCAGCCGTTCTGCCGCCGGCGGTAAGTCTTGTAAAGGATGCGGATCAATGGCCCGTAATAGATGGGGTTCTCATACGCCGTGCTCAGGTGGTAGACTTTTCGCGCACGACCGTTCAGCAGCATAACCGCGGCAATTAGCATCCCACTGGCGACTAGGTCTACCGGGATCACTTCCATGGGTGCGTCCTCGCGGACGGTCCAATGCCGCAGTCCGGCCATCGCCATCCGAACCAATGGGGCAGCGGTGCGGCCTCCCTCGACCCATCCCGGGAAAGGAAACTCCAGGGCAGCTTCGACAATGGCTGGGCGAACGATCGTGTATGGTAAGTCCGGCTGGGCGGCAATCAGCTGCTCGCCGAGGCTCTTGGAGTAGGTATAGGTGTTCATCCATCCCCACTGGGCTGCCCGCTGCCAGCCCAGGTCGATTAACCGTCGGGTTAACATGCGCGTCCGCCGCTGACCCGGCTGGATACCCTCCGCAGCGTACGCTTCGCGAATGCGCTCTCCCATGTAACGCAGTTCGCGTTCGTGATGAAACGCGCCGTCCAGGGAATGCCGCCGCCTGGGGTAGAAGCCTAGAATCTGCTCGGATTCCTCTACCAAGCCATCGGCTTCCCCGCAGACAAAACAGGTCGAGACGTGAACCAGCCCGGCATTCAGCGCCCGCGCGAGCTCGATGACCCGTGCGACACCATCGACGTTGGTAGCGAGAGCATCGTCGACAGGAGGGAAAAACTCCACCAGTCCTGCGCAGTTAATGATCAAACGCACCCGGCCTTCCATCTGGCGGAGGCTTTCCTCGGAGATTCCACAGCGAGGTTGAGCCAGGTCGCCCTGATGGACTACGAGCCTGCGGCAGATCTGCTGTCGACCTGCCCGTTCGATGATCGGCGTTAGGGGCGGAGCGGCTAAGATCTCTTTCTCCAGGCGCTCCTGAGCGCTGAGCCGACGTTTGCTGCGCAACAACAAGTGCACCCTTTCACATTCGGGGAAACGGTCCAGTAGCAGAGCCAGCAAGACCTTACCGATGAACCCATTGGCTCCGATGATCAGTAACTCGGTTTGCTGGAAGCTCGCTCCGGCATCCACCAACCCGGTCTGTGGTGCCTTCGGGCCAACCGAACTCATCGACACGCGCGTGCGACTAACAAGACTAGCAAGCTGCTTACAGTCGTTTCAACGCGTTAGAGGCAGCTCGAGGACGGCACTCCCAACCCATGGGTCGGGTTTAAGCTGCGGCCTGCTAGCCCACCGCATGGCTCAGCCGAAACGCTTCGGTTGGTCTACCCAGAGGCTGGCTGGTCCTAGCCCACTTGAGAGCCGCCCCGCCCTTGCATTTTCGTTGCCGGATATTGCAAGCTATTGGGTTTTCGACGTACCGCTTTAAGTGCTCATGAAAGTTCGGGTCCTTTACCACGACCATTGCTTTGACGGAGCTGCGTCCGCCGCCTTTTTCTCCCGGTTCGCCCGAGACTGCTTTTACCCCGATGCCGAGTTTTACTACACGGGCCTGGTGCACAAGGCCTCTCAGATCTTCGAGGAGGCGCTGTTTGACGGGGATGTGAATGCCATCGTGGACTTCAAATACTCGTCGCACCCGAAACTGACCTGGTGGTTCGATCACCATCAAAGCGCCTTTCTCAGCCCGGAAGACGAAGAACACTTCAAACGAGACACCTCGGGTCGGAAAATGTATGACCCGAACTTCAAATCCTGCACGAAATTCATCGCTACAGTAGCGGAGAATCGGTTTGGTTACCGGGCTCCGGATTTGGACGAGCTCGTCCGGTGGGCTGATATCGTCGATGGGGCGCAGTACGACAGCCCCGAAGAAGCCGTGGAACTCCGCTCGGCGGCCACCAAGCTGGTTCTTGTCATCGAGGGGGTCAAGGATTCGGAGACTGTCCAGCAGATCATTCGGTGGATGCAATATCGTCGGCTGGAAGAGATCATCCAGGAACCCGAGATCCAGCGAGCTTACGAGCCGTTGTACGAACGGCACCTGTGGATTATGGACGTGATCCGCAAAGAGGCCCACTTCGATGGCGTGGTGGTCTTCTTCGACTTGACGCAGTATCCGATTGAAGGCTACAGCAAGTTCATCCCCTATTACCTTTACCCCGATTGCCTCTATACGGTTTCGGTTCTGATCTCTAGCTTTCGAACAAAGGTTTCGGTGGGCTCTAACCCTTGGGCGAAAAGCCCCTTGCGGCACAATCTTGCCTCCATCTGCGAACGCTACGGGGGCGGTGGGCACGCCCGGGTCGGCGCGATCAGCTTCGAACTATCGGAAGTGGAACGAGCCAGGCAAGTAGCTCGCGAAATCGTGGAAATCCTTCATCGGGAGCCCGATCCCGACATCCGGCTGGAGCTTCAATAGCCCATTTCCCGAAGCTTTTCCACAGTGAGCCGCGAGGGTGGGCGCAAATCGGTCAAAAGCTTGGCGACGTATTTGGCGATGATGTCGCACTCCAGGTTGACTCGGCTGCCGGGGCGGTAGAACTGAACGATGGTATGGGCGTAGGTATGAGGCACGATCGCCACTGACAGCTGTCCCCCAGCGGCTTCTGCAACCGTCAAGCTAATCCCGTCAATAGCGATGGAGCCCTTGTAGACAACCCACGGGTCGATCTCTTGCGGGTAGCGCACGATTAACCACCAGTGGCCGTTGCCCAGTGGGTCAAGACTGATCACCTCGCCCGTAGCATCGACGTGCCCCAGCACCAGATGCCCGCCCAGGCGCTCACCCAGCGCCAGCGGGCGCTCTAAATTCACGGGCTGCCCAGGTCGCAGATCCCCGAGGTTTGTCCGGCGTAATGTCTCCATTGACACATCCGCCTCAAACCAGTTCGGCCCGAGGGCGGTTACCGTCAAGCAAGCGCCATTGACAGCTATACTCGCCCCAGGCTTGGAGTCCGCCAGAACCTGATGACAGCGCACCCGCAGACGGCCGCCCGTGGAGGCCAACTCCAGAGCCTCCACGCTTCCCAGCTCTTCAATCAGCCCTGTGAACATCGCGAACGCAGTAGGCTTCGACGATGAATTCATCGGGCGGGATTCGGATCAGGTTGACGCGCTCGAACAGGATTGCGTCCGCTCGTCGTTTGCGACCCGCCCCGCCCACAACGGGAAGGGACTTCAAACCCCCGAGGATCTTAGGTGCGTAGTAAAACAGGATCTTGTCGGCCAATCCTGCCGAGAGGAAAGCCCAGTTCACTTTGCTGCCGGCCTCGACCATCAGCGACAAGTATTGCTCGGAGGCCAGCCATTGAATCACCCTAGCGATGTCCGTTCGCCCGCCGGGGCCGTCGAACACTAGGACCTGAACCCCGCGCTCTTCGAGAGCTCGCCTTTTCTCGGGGGGTGCTGCCGAAGTTGTGATCACCGTCACGTCGTTCCGGCAGGTCTGGACAATTTGCGAAGTGAGTGGGATTCGCAGCTGGGAATCCAGGACGATGCGCATCAAGGGTCGGGCCCGTGGCTTGCCCGTGCGATCGGTCAGGCGGCAGTCGTCAGCGAGCACGGTGCCAATACCTGTCAGAATCGCGTCGTGGGCATGCCGGACTTCTTGCACATGGGCCCGCGCCTGTTCGCTGGTGATCCAGCCATAGTTGTCCTCCGGCGCCGCGATTTTACCGTCCAGAGTAAGAGCGGCCTTGATGGTCACCAAAGGCCTGCCCGTCCGCATGAAATGCACGAAGGGTTCGTTCAGCTTTTCCGCCTCGGCGGTGTACTCATGGGCGATCTCCACTTCGATACCCGCAGCTCGTAATTGCGCAAACCCCTTTCCCGAGACTGCCGGGTTGGGATCCTCCATGGCGGCCACCACTCGTTTGATCCCAGCCGCGATGATCCGTTCCGTACAGGGCCCGGTCCGACCGTAATGGCAGCACGGTTCGAGATTGACGTAGAGGGTTGCACCTCGGGCTCGCTCGCCGGCTTGTTGGAGGGCGATGACTTCGGCATGGAACTTGCCCGGATAGGTGTGGTAGCCGCGCCCGACCACCTCGCCATCACGGACGATCACAGCCCCCACCATCGGATTGGGGCTCGTCAAACCGATGCCCTGGCGCGCCAGTTCCAGGGCTTCCCGCATGTAATCAGCCATCAGGCTTCGATCAACGAGTTTACGAATTTCTCCGCGTCGAAGGGCAGTAAATCGTCGATCTTCTCTCCAACACCCACGTACCGTATCGGTAGGCCGAGTTCGCGAGCGATGGCCACAACAATCCCACCCTTGGCCGTCCCGTCCAGCTTGGTCAGCACTATACCGGTGACCCCGCAGGTCTCGGTAAACTTTCGAGCCTGCTCGAGCCCGTTTTGCCCCGTCGTGGCGTCAATGACCAGCAACACCTCATGCGGAGCGCCGGGAACGACTCGCGCCGCTACCCGGCACATCTTTTCCAACTCGGCCATCAGATTCGACTTCGTATGCAACCGTCCCGCTGTATCAGCGATGACGTGGCTTACGCCCCGGCTTTTGGCCGCCTGCAAGGCATCAAACAGCACAGCTGCCGGATCAGCTCCCGGACTTTGACGCACTAGCTCAGCGCCGGCTCGTTGGGCCCAGACTTCGAGTTGCTCGATCGCTGCGGCTCGGAATGTGTCTGCCGCGCAAAGCAGCACCCGGTGACCGTCCTGGCGCAACCGCCAGGCAAGCTTGCCAATAGTGGTCGTCTTGCCCGTCCCATTGACCCCCACAACGAGCACGACCATGGGCGGTTCGGTCACAGTAGCGGGCGGTCGCTCCGTGGCCCGGAGAACTTGGAGCAGATGATCGCGGATCATCTGCCGCAGCTGCGCCGGATTGGTTGCTTGCTTCCGGTCCAGTTGAGCCCGCACTTGTTCCAGCAACTCGTTGACGGTCCTTACACCGATATCTGCAGTGATCAGGACCGCCTCGAGTTCTTCAACCGTCGCTCGGTCGATCTCAACCTTGCCCGAAAAGACTTCTTCGAGCCGCTCGGCCAGCGTTTCGCGCGTGCGCCGGATGCCTGCTTTCAGGCGCTCGAATAGCCCGGGCTCACGTTCCTTTGCGCCGAAAAGGGTTTGGATCATCGGATCTTGAGCGGATTCGTTCTGACTCGATTGTACTAAGATCGAGCCATGCAAACCCCTACGCGACGCGATTTCCTGCGCTCGGCTAGCGTCTTACCGGTCGCTGGACGGGAAACCCTCCCGGCAACCCCTGAGCAACCTCTATCACCCTTGCGCGATTCCAGATTCCGGCCATCTGCCCGGCCGGAGGCCATCAGCCCGAGTTTGTACCTATTCCGTGATACTTGCAACGTCTATCTGATCCGGCAGGGTCGCCGCGGCTTGCTCGTGGATTTCGGCTCGGGGGCGATCCTCGAGCACCTGCCCGCCTTAGGTGTCGAGCAGGTTGATTGGATCCTGCACACTCACCACCATCGTGACCAATGCCAGGGCGATTTCAAGGCCGTGGCTCGCAGGATACCGATCGCTGTTCCTGCTCACGAGCACCATCTGTTCGCTGATGCGGAGAACTTTTGGAGGAATCGCAGGATTTTTCATCTTTACTACGTCCGGAACAATTTCAATACGCTGAGCCGGAGTGTGCCGGTGGCGCGCAAGCTGGAAGACTACACGAGCTTCCGGTGGGGTGAGTTGGACCTCTTTGTTTTCCCCACACCAGGGCACACCCCGGGCTCGATCAGCTTGATTGCCACGATCGATGGCCGCCGCGTGGCGTTCACCGGAGACCTGATCTATGCACCCGGGAAGATCTGGACGCTCTACGACACGCAGGTCAACTATGGTGGGGCCGAAGGGATCGACCTGGGCATCTATTCACTGGCCCGGTTAGCGGAACAGAGCCCGGAGCTCCTGCTTCCTTCTCACGGGGAACCCATTCGCGATCCCAGCACGGCCATCCCGGAAACCATCCGGCGCCTCACTGAGTACTACCGCTTTCAAACGGGAAGCGAGCCTTCGGAAATGAACCGCGCGTTAGTGGTCAGCCCGCACCTCATCGCCCATTACCAAACTAACTCCTCCTTTTACGCGATCCTCAGCGACAGCGGCAAAGCTATGTTCATTGACTACGGGTCGGCCTCCAGCACTCACTTCCGGGTGTTTGAGCAGGAGACTTCGACTACCTCCAGAATCCGGTTTGTCGAGCACTCCATTCAGACTCTGCAAAAGCACCACGGTGTCCGGTCGATCGATGTGGCTATGCCCAGCCATATGCACGATGATCACATCAACGGTTTCCCACATCTGATCCGTCACTACGGGACGAAGATCTGGTGCTACGAAAACATGAAAGACGTACTCGAAAATCCCCGCGGCTACAATCTGGGTTGCATCCTCGGCGAGCCGATTCCAGTGGACCGCACCTTCCGGCATGGCGAGCGCTTCCGCTGGGAAGAGTACGAGTTCGAGATTACTCACTCACCGGGCCACACCGAGTACCAGATGGCGCTGTTTGTCACCATCGACGGCCGGCGCGTGGCGTTCACGGGCGACGCCTTTTTCGCCACTCTCAAGGACGGGACGATGCGGCACAACCTGATCTTCCGCAATCAAGTCACCAGCGAGTGTCACCTCAAGTCGATCCGCAATCTCATCGAGCACGAGCCAGAATTGATCGCCCCAGGACACGGCCAGCCGTTTGCGGTGGATCGGAAGATCATGGAGGCGACCTACGAGAAGTTCAAGAGGCAGCGACAATTCTTCATTGATCTTTTGCCGGAAGGCGGGACGGAGTTCGGGCTGGATCCGAGTTGGGTGAGTTTATATCCCTATCAGCTCCTGGCCAGGCCTGGTGAAGCGCTGAATGTCGAAGTAAGGGTGCGGAATTACAAGCCCGAGCCGATGCAGGTAGAAGTAGCGCTGCTAACCCCCCGGGAATGGGAAGTAAACCCTGAGGTCGTTCGGCTGGAGATCGCTGGGCGCGCAGAGGGCCGGCGTACTGTACGCGTGGAGATTCCCGCGCAGTGGACGCCGCCGGCACCTCGGTTTGCGATCACTGCGGATGTGGTCCGGGATGGGGATTATTTGGGCCAGGTCACAGAAGCAGTAGTTGAACTGGCCAGCTGATTCGCTGAGGAGCGATGATCTGGGGCAGTTGGGATTGAAGGGGACGGGAGCTGTGGTCGTCGAACGGCTCCTTAATCCTCGGTAGCAAGCGGCTTATTCCCGGGTATACATCTCCAGATCTTCTCGCTATCTCCGAGATTCGCCTGCTGACCATGCCACTGGCCTTTTAGAGACTCGCAGGCGCTGTCGAGGTGCCGCCCTCTCAGCGCTTCTCGTCCGGCTGCGGACGCATCGGATCGCCGTTGAATCGCAGGAGACGAGCATGCGCCATCTGACCGCACTCCGCTGGTTGTTCGTCGGCTCGCTGGCCCTTCTGATCGCGAGCCCGCTACCTCTGAGCGCTTCGGCCATCACCTATACCGATCGGACGTTGTGGGAGCTCAGTACACCCGGATTTGTGAATATCGACTTCGAAGGAATCACGTCTACCTTCCAGTCCTTCAACACCAGCGACGGGCTGACCGTCAATGGAGTCCAATTCATCGGCCTCGCACTTACCCCGTCTAGCCCGTACCAGCTCTGGGTGGTCAACCCAGCCGGGACGGGAGCGGAAGACTTCGGTTCTGGCTCGTACCTCAAAGGGCCTATGTTCAGTTCGGGTGTGGCGGACCGGCAGATCCGAGTCAACCTGCCGCCGAACATCGACTCGTTCGGGGTCGACCTGATGACGACGGGATCTACTCCCCAATCGTTCGCAATTTACGTGTGGAGTGGCCAATCCCCAGTCGGCGGGTGGTCGGTTTCTACTGTGCCCGGCAACCGAACCTTTTTCGGGCTCAACGCGGGCGCGCCGATTACAATGATCGAGTTCATGCTGGACACAGGCGTCACTTACCAGACGTACCCGCTGCTGGACAATTTTGCCTTTGGCGTGGCGGCTCCCTTATCGGCCGGCACAGGTGGATCCAGTGGGGAGCAAACGGATCCGATGGGTGCCGAGGTCAGCGAAGGGACTACCTTGCTGCTGGTGGCTGCAGGTTTGCTGGTGGTGCAGCGACTGCGGCGCCAGCCCGCAGTTCCGTTGGGTTAGAAAGGCTTTGGCAGACTGGGCATGTCCCAGTGGAGAGTCTTTCGGCTGTAACTGCTACGACATGACCTCATTCGCCCTCGGGTATCACACGCGGGATTCCACCGACTACAGGCACATGGATCACGGCGATTGTTCCCGCGTCCAGCGCCTCTTCGAGCGCGGGCAGGATCTCTTGCGGGGACTTCACTCGCCGGGCCCACGCTCCGAGCGACCGAGCCAACTCGTCGAAGGCAATCGGCCCTAGCTCTGTAGCGAATGTCGCGCCTAGTTGCTGTAGCTGGCCCTCGCGGGTTAGTCCCCAACCCTGATCATCAGCCACGATGGCGACAAAAGGCAGCTGTTGAGCGATAGCGCGTTCGATGTCAGTCGCGTTGAAAGTGAAGGCCCCGTCGCCGGCGAGCAGGATTACGCGGCGGTCAGGAAAAGCCAGCCGTGCTGCCATGGCCCCGCCGATGCCATACCCCACTGCCCCACTCGGCCCAGGTGTCAGCCAGTAAGAGGGGTAACGGCGAGCGCACAACAAATGGTGTGCCCATTGGCCGATCGCACCACCATCGATCACTAAGATGGTCCGGTTGTCGAGCACTGTTTGGAGGGCCTCGATGATATGGATGGCGTGGATTTGCCCGTTCGCCTGCCGGCGCCCGCACTGCCAGACTGCTTCTGTGAACGCCTTGCGGCGAGCAATGACGGTCTTCAGCCACTCGGTGAACGGCGGCAAGTCCGCAGCTTCGAGAAGTTCCTCTAGCTTTCGCCAGCCGGCCAGTAAGTGGAAAACGCGAGCGCCTGGCGCCAGTGAAGCCGGTTGCAAGTATCCGATCCGGTAATCGGGTTCAGCTCCCGCCACGAGGATGAGGTCAGCTTCCTGCAGCAGGAGGGGCTCTCCCGTGGATGCACCTACCACGCCGGCGAACACAGGCGATGGCTGGTCGACAACGCCAGGATCCCAGATAGGTGTCACTACTGGTATGGACCACCGCTCGGCGACCCGCAGAACTTCGGTGGCACTGCCGCTGTGGTAGAGGCGTCCGCCTGCGACGATCAGCGGGCGAGTGGCTTTTTGGAACGCAGCGGCAATTTCTTCCACGGAGTCCTCAGGGAGGATGACCGAGGGTGCGGGCCGGGCTGACCACACCAGCTGCTCCTCGGGCACCTCGGTGACCTGGACGTCCAGCGGGAAGTTCAAGTGCACGGGCCCTGGATCGGGCCCGAGCGCGTGGTACCACGCTTCGTCCAAGATTTGGACAACACGTTCGGGGCGATCGATGGTGCGGCTATAGCGCGTGAGGCTGACTGTGGGCCCTATCGGATCGAGGTCTTGAAAGTGCCCCATGCCGGCCGTAGCCAGTGGGCCCGAGCCGCTGACAAGCAACATTGGTGCATGGTCGAACCAAGCGTTAGCGAGCCCGCTGAGGGCATTGATGCAGGCCACACCACTGGAAACGGCACAGACTCCGGGCCGGCCCGTCAGACGGCCATAGCGGTCAGCTATATAGCTGGCCGTCTGTTCGTTCCGAGTGTCGATCAAACGCACGCCTGCGCGTTGGGCGGCCTGGTGCAGCGGATCCAGGCCGTGGCCGCACAGGGTGGCAATCCACTCTACGCCGTGCTCACATAACCTCTTTAAAAACCATTCGACAGCTAGCATCTCTCTCAAGCCAGGCCGAGCATCGATCGAACTTTACTATAGGACTGTCTTGCACGGGGGCGCCCGGTGCGTTACTCCCCTTATGAAGAATTAGGGCTGCGGCCAGATGCCTCAGCGGACGAGATCCGGAGAGTGCAGAGGCGGCTTGCGCGCCTGTTCCATCCTGACCGATTTCAGGATGATCCCGACTTGCAGCGGCTAGCTGAGGCGCAGCTGAAACGCCTCAACATGTTATGCGACGCCCTGGCCAGGCGAGTGCAAACCGACGCGGGTCAGCATGGGGATCAGCAGGAGCCTTGTAGGCTGATTGGTGCGCGGGATCTGGTGACTGGTTGGCGCGCTCGTACCCGTACATGGTTGGCTAGGAATTGGCGAGCCGGCGCGTGCGCAGGCATTGCGGGGATGATTGGGTTCGCCGTATTGGTGTGGTATTGGGGTCAACGCCAGCAGCTCCCCATACTCCGGGCGGGAGCTGGCAGGACGAGCGAGGTAATGGAAGAGGTCGCTGCGCCTGGTGCCCCCCAAGCTCGCCGCACGACTTGGGAGCCACCCCGAGCACAGCCGGCAGGCGCTAGCCCTGAGCTAGTGCGCTTGCAGCGAGAGCACCAGCGCGCGCTAGAGGCGCTTCGGCAGTTAGGGCAGCAGCTGCAACAGGTAGAAGCTGAGCGCAGCGCTGCTGTGGCTCGGCTGGCAGCCCTCTCGGCATCGCTAGAGCGGAAGAATGCCCTCGGCTTTCTGATCGACCCACCTGGCCGTCCCTCGCCGCCCGAGCCACCTCGGGGGACTTCAGCCACATCTGCGCAAGTTGGCCTTGCAGTATCCCCCAGCGACCCCAGCCGAGGTTTGGTAGGCCTTTGGGTTTGGGTGCCCCAAGGCCAGGTGTCTGCGTTGCCTGGCTCGTACCCACCGGAGTACATCGAGGTGGTCGTGCGGATCGAAGACGGTCAGCTGCACGGTGCTTACCGCGCACGATACGTGGTACCCGACCGAACCCTTTCCCCGTTGGTGAATTTCGAGTTTGGTGGTGAGCTCAACCCTGAGCACCGTTATCCCTGGTGGGGAAGCGGCGGAGCTAAGGGGACCCTCCGGATGGGGTTGCTCGAGACGGGGCGTTTGTGGCTGGAGTGGTACGCAGAGCGGCTTTCTCCACAGCTTGGACTGGCATCCGGTAAAGCGGTCCTAGTGCGCGTAGAGTGAGTCCTCGAATGAATTCAGGTTCGGGCTTCGCTCGGGCCGCGTTGCTTGCGCGTAGGCTAACCAGTCTTTCTAACGCACCAGTGGCGTAACAGTCAGCTTGCGGATCTCGATCTCGCGGTGGTCGCCTTGGATACTGATCGGCCCGGGCCGGTCCTCGTATGGATCGTGCCCCATAGCAGTCAGGCCTTCAATGATGCCCCTCTCGATGACTGGGATCCCATTTAGGATAACGGTCACCTCACGGCCGATCAGGCGCACCCGCAGCGACTGCCACTCCCCAGGTGGTTTGCTGGCGTTGACCTTGGGCGCTATCCGACTGTAGACGGCCCCGTGGCTCTGCACCGAAGGTGGGCGACCGTAGTCATCGATGATCTGGATTTCGTACCGGCCGCGCAGTCCGATGCCACTGTTGCTTCCTTTCTGTAGGCGATATTCGGCATAGAGTTCAAAGTTCCAGAACATTTGCTCGGATACGAGGTTTGCAGCTGGCGGGACGTTTTTAAGGATCCCATCCTCCACCACCCATCCCAACGGGCGTCCAGTTTCGAGTGGTTTCCAGCCGGTGAGGTCGCGGCCATTGAACAGCTCCACGGGTTGCGTAGGTCGCCACGTGCCGTCATCCCGATCCGGGATCTCCGGCGCCCGGAAGCCGACCCATTCCAGCCGGGTTTGAGGAAACCCCTCGACTTCAAACGTTCCAATCAGGCGGTCGCCTTCCAGACGCGCGCGGTAAATCCCGCGGCGTTCGGGTATCTGGTCGTATTGAACGCGCTCTCCGGGGACGCCGTAGCGCCGTTGGAAGACGAACACCAGTGTGTCCCCTTCAAACCGCATTTCTGGAATGTCGTACATCCCTCCACCGGGAGCCCCTACGAAGCGGCCACGCAACGCTTGGGTCCCCGCTCCCTGGATTTCAAGCCACCAGGCGCGTGGCCGTTCTTTGGATTTCACCTCGATGTTCCACCGGCCGTTAAAGGCTTCGAGGCCGATAGCCAGCAAGGGGCCGGTCCACAAGATCAAGCTAAATACCCGTAGCACACCGCCGGGAATTCCCATGGCGTGGCGCATTCTATCACAACCGCTAGTTCTTTCCGGTGACGATCGGTGGAGGTCTGGGAACCTGTTGGGTGCGTGATACGATAAGGACAAATCGTCCCGCCTCTGTTTTTTCCTCTACGTGGGCATTGACTAACGCAGACAGGGAAGGCATACAAGGACATGCAGGTAGGGAAAACGTACAAACTGATGGCCCTCAACCGCGGCGAGATTGCCATACGCATCTTCCGGGCCGCTACGGAGCTGGGAATGCGCACGGTGGGCGTTTATTCGAAAGAAGACCGCCTCAGCTTGCACCGGTTCAAAGCTGATGAGACGTACCTGATCGGCAAAGACAAAGGGCCGGTGGAAGCCTACATGGACATCGAGGGGGCTATCACCTTGGCCAAGGAGGTTGGTGTCAATTTAATCCACCCGGGTTATGGATTTTTGTCCGAGAATCCGGAGCTAGCCCAGGCTTGTGCGGAAGCTGGGATCACGTTCGTGGGGCCGTCGCCGCAAGTGCTGAAGCTACTGGGCGACAAGACGGCTGCCCGCCAGGTGGCACAGCGCGTAGGGGTTCCGGTGATTCCAGGCTTGGATGAGCCAGTGCTGGACGCACGCCAGGCGGAACGAGCTGCTAGGAAGATCGGCTTCCCGTTGATCATCAAGGCTGCTTTTGGTGGCGGGGGCCGTGGCATGCGGGTGGTCCATAGCGCATCGGAATTTCGCCAGAAGTTGGAGGAGGCTCAAAAAGAGGCCGAGACGGCGTTTGGTAATGGCGCGGTTTTCCTAGAACGCTACATTCCCCGTGCACGCCATTTGGAGATTCAGATCCTGGCCGACAAGCATGGCAACGTGGTCCACTTGTGGGAACGCGACTGCTCGGTGCAACGGCGGCACCAAAAGTTGATCGAGGTTGCTCCGGCGTTGAATCTCGATCCGAAGATCCGACTGGCGCTGGCCGAGGCGGCCGTGAAGATCGCCCGGGCGGTCCAGTATGAGAATGCAGGCACTGTGGAGTTCCTGCTGGATGTGGACACTGGCGAGTGGTATTTCATCGAGGTCAACCCCCGTATTCAGGTCGAGCACACAGTGACCGAGGAAGTCACCGGCATCGACATCGTGCGCTCACAAATCCTGATTGCCTTGGGCTATCCGTTGCACGGTCCGGAGATCGGTATCCCGCCGCAGGATCAGATTACTACCAACGGTTACGCTTTGCAGTGCCGGGTCACCACGGAGGATCCTGCAGACAACTTCCGGCCGGACTATGGCCGGTTGCAGACGTACCGCTCACCTGCGGGTTTTGGCATCCGGTTGGACGGCGCGTCGGCTTATAGTGGCGCAGTCATTACCCCTTATTACGACTCGCTGTTGGTGAAAGTGACTGCCTGGGGACGCCAGTTCGAACACGCTTGCAACCGCATGGACCGCGCATTGCGGGAGTTCCGCATCCGCGGTGTCAAGACCAACATTCCCTTCCTGGAAAACGTGGTCAATCACCCGAAATTCCGTACGGGGGAAGTGACCACGAGTTTTGTGGATGAGACGCCAGCCCTGTTCCGCTTTACTCCCCGAAAGGATCGGGCCACGCGTCTGTTGACTTATCTAGCGGAGGTGATGGTCAACGGGAACCCGGAGGTGCGGAACAAGAAGCCTCCGGAGCAGATCCGAGCTGCGCGGATCCCGGCGCATATTAGCGGTACACCCCCAGCAGGGACGCGACAGCTTCTGGAACGGCTAGGCGCAGAGGGCTTCGCACGCTGGACACGCGAACAGAAAGCGTTGCTACTGACCGACACGACCTTTCGCGACGCTCACCAGTCGTTGATGGCGACACGTCTGCGGACCTACGACATGATGCAGATTGCGAATTTCGTCGCCCACCGTTTGCACGGCCTCTACAGCCTGGAGATGTGGGGCGGGGCTACGTTCGACGTCGCCATGCGGTTCCTACGGGAAGACCCGTGGATCCGGCTAGCTCGGCTGCGGGAAGCGATCCCCAACATCTGTTTCCAGATGCTGTTGCGGGCATCCAATGCCGTCGGCTACACCGCTTATCCCGACAACGTGGTCCGAGAGTTCATCCGAGAGGCCGCTAACCATGGCATCGACATTTTCCGGATTTTCGACTCGCTGAACTACCTGCCGAACATGAAGGTTGCCATGGAGGCGGTGCTGGAAACCGGAAAAGTCTGCGAGGCTGCCATCTGCTACACCGGCGACATCCTCGACCCCAATCGTCAAAAGTACTCCCTCAGCTATTACGTGAAGCTGGCGAAGGAGCTGGAGCGGATGGGGGCGCACATTCTGGCCATCAAGGACATGGCCGGCCTTTGCAAGCCCTTCGCTGCTTACACGCTGATCAAGGCGCTGCGTGAGGAAATCGGCTTGCCGATTCATTTCCACACGCATGACACCAGTGGCATCAATGCGGCCTCGATCTTGATGGCCTCAGAGGCGGGCGTGGACGTGGCCGATGCGGCAATTGCTTCCATGAGTGGGACCACGAGTCAACCCAACTTGAACTCGCTCGTGGCGGCCCTCCGCCACACTCCCCGGGATACTGGCCTGGAGTTGGATGCTCTGAACGAGTGCGCCGCCTATTGGGAGACCGTGCGCGAATGGTACGCGCCGTTCGATGAGGCACCCAAATCAGGGACAGCTGAGGTCTACGTACACGAGATGCCCGGAGGCCAGTACACGAATCTCAAAGCGCAGGCGGAGTCTATGGGATTGGCTGATCGCTGGCCGGAGATCGCGCGGACCTATGCGGAGGTCAATCGGGCTCTGGGCGACATTATCAAAGTCACTCCCTCGAGCAAGGCCGTCGGCGACTTGGCCTTGTTCCTGGTGAGTCATGGGATGACGGTGGAGGAGTTTGTGCGTTTGGGTCCGCATCATAACCTGAACTTACCCGAGTCGATTGTCGAAATGGTCAAGGGCGCACTCGGGCAGCCGCCGGGCGGTTGGCCGCGCCGGATTCGCCAGGTGATTCTGAGAAACGAAAAGCCCATCCGTGGCCGGCCAGGCGCGGCGTTGAAACCTGTGAAGTTCGAGCAAGTGGCTGCGGAGCTCGAAAAGAAGATTGGCGAGCCGCCGAGCCGCACGGATCTGCTGAGCTACTTGATGTACCCTCAGGTGTTTTTGAAATTCGCGGAGGATCGACGCAAGTACGGCGATCTGAGCATCCTTCCTACACCGGCATTCTTCTACGGCCTGCGACAGGGGGAGGAGATCACCGTCGAGCTGGAGCCCGGCAAGACACTGTTCATCAAGTTCCTGACCGTCAGCGAACCGCACGAGGACGGCACCCGGACGGTTTTCTTTGAACTCAACGGGCAGCCGCGCGTGATCACTGTGCGCGACGCTTCATTGCAGGTGATCAGACCAGCCGCCGTCAAAGCAGATCCTTCGGAGCCAGGCCACGTAGCAGCGCCTATCCCTGGGGCAGTGAGCAGCATTGCTGTGGAGCTGGGGCAGAAGGTCAACAAGGGTGACAAATTGCTCGTCCTGGAAGCGATGAAGATGCAGACAACCGTCTACGCGCCGGTCTCGGGGCGCATCGCGAAAATCCTCACACACGTCGGCCAACACGTCGAGCCGAAGGATCTGCTCATGGTGATCCAGCCGAAATGAGGAGCGGGGCTTGCGTCGGCCCTTTAGAGGGTTAGAGCTCGACCTGTGTCCCGTCAATCCGGCGCCCGCTGAGCAGATGGCCAAGCAAGGCGCTGTAGTAGGAAGGCTCGGAGAACCCTAACAGGCTTGCAAAGCTCCACCCGGCCATACGCAACCGTAGCTTGAAGGCTGTGAGGAAACCAGCATTCTTGTGTGCCCATCGCAGGATGCCTGAAGCCCGGTCGGCGCTGATCAGGGCTCGGGCTGCTACCGACTGTGGACGCCAGAGTCCCTCGCTCCGGTTCCATACGGCACGGATCGTCGGCACGAGCAGTAACTGCCGCCGGGCATCCTGAATGCGCGTGAACAGGTCCAATTCCGCGCCCCAGTCTCCGTAACGCTCGTCGAAATAGTTCATACCCCGTACGAAAGCACTCCGAACCAACAGAGCCCCGGGCGTAACGCACTGAACCCGGACTGGGTCAGCGGTCGCGTCCGGCACGAAGCGCGGTAGGCTGTCGAACCAGTCTTGCCCTCGTTTCCAAGCCTCATATAGCTCATCGAGCGAAGGCAATGATCCTACACCGGTGAGGATCGTTCCATCAGGCTCTGTCAGGAGGGGGCTGGCTGCGACGGCTTGAGGGGATTGTTCAAGCACCGCTTCCAAGCCCAGTAAATCGCAGGGATAGAGCTCCACGCCGGGCTCCAACAGCAGCAAGTACGTCCCTTTGGCAGTCCGAGCAGCGATATTCCGCGCCTTCGTTCGGCCGAAATTCTTCGGGAGACGCAAGACCGTGACCTGGGGAAATTCGTCGTCCATGTGGCTGCTCGCATCGGCCGAGCCGTTATCCGCGACCAAGATCTCCGCCGTCTCCGGCTTTTCAGGATCTTGAAGCGACCGGAGCGTGCGTCGCAAAGCAGCCTCGCAGTTATAGGAGACGATGATGACGGAAATCCTCGTACTCGGGGTTTCTTCGGGTTCTTCTGGCACGACTCGTTCGAGCGGCGCACCCATCTCCGCATGCCGATCATACCGCACCCGCGCCTACATTGGATTGCCCGCTCGCGCTATTTGGAGCTGGACGGGCTCGCTGCCGGGTACGTTCGCGCCCTTGGCGCGGGGCGCCGTGCGTAGCGGGTTATCACCGTCGTCCACCGCGGTGGCCTTTCGTCTAACACGTTTGAGCTCATCTGGAGGAAGCCGTTCATCCAGGCGTTGTTCGAGACGGTGTCTGATTTGCGGAAGCTTGCACGCCAGGTTGCACGTTTGCCCCACGCTCGCCAAGGCGGTATAGCCGCAGCCGTCCTCCGATCTCGACCAGTTTCCACCGGCCTGCTCTGAGCACCACGCCGGCCTTCGTAAAAGAAAGCTGCGTGCAGGGCGCCGTCCGCCTCATCTTCGAATGGAGGCAGCAACTTGTTGCGGTCAGATACGGTCGCCACCAAGTGGGAGTCGCTTTGCGCGGAGAGCGGCCGCCAGGTCTTTTCAACCGATGACCGGGACTGCGACTCCCCTCCCATCGGTTAAACGCGTTGACCACCATTAAGCGATGAGCCCACGTTTTCGGGTGCCTCTCGCAGCATTAGCTCCCACCCCCACCCGAGAGTGCGAGGAGGCGACCGGCAAAGGCCATAATCGGAATTGGTCATGGCGTGGGCACCCGTCAAGATCTTGCTGACTGGGCCGCCCGGATGTGGCAAAACGACCGTGCTTGAGCGGGTGGCCGTAGCACTTTCCGGCAAGCTGCGGGTCGCGGGGTTCCTCACGCGCGAACTTCGCCAGGAAGGCCGCAGAGTGGGGTTTCAAATCGAGGGCTTCCGCGGGACCCGCGCGTTGTTGGCGCATGTGGATATAGCCTCGCCGATCCGTGTGGGCAAGTACGGGGTAGACTTGAAGGCTTTGGAGGACGCGGTACGAAGAGAATTGATCGCCGGCAACATCGGGGTCGACGTTTTCCTGATCGACGAGATCGGCAAGATGGAGTGCGCGAGCAACTTATTCATGCACTCCATCGAGTTGTTGCTCCGGGACCCGCGCCCATTGGTAGCTACGATCGCGGCGGAAGGACCAGAGTTCGTTCACAAGGTCAAGCACTGGCCGGGGATCGAGCTCCAGGTTGTCAACGCGTCCAATCGGGACGACCTGCCGGGGTGGTTGGCCTCACGCCTGCTCGTCCACTTTGGAGCGAGTAAGCGTCGTTGACCGGTTCGACCCACGCCTCCGCGGCACCATGCGCAGAGCGGTGTAGGCCCGCCGATGAGGTGGTCGCACGCGATCCCTTCCCCTGCGGATACAGTACTCCAGCGAGCTTACGAGGCTCAAGCGGCTGTGGTTCTGCCCTGAGACAAAGACGCACCAGTACCGTGAACTGCCGGTTGTTGCACCTGCTGCCAGACGACGCGGCCGTCCACGATCGTCATGACCGGTGCTCCCCGGAACCGTCGGCCGTGGAACGGCGAGTTCTTGCTTTTGGAATAGCTGCGATTGACGTCGTAGATCCACTCCCGCTCAAGGTCGAGGATGGTGATATCCGCTGGAAGCCCGGGCGCTAGCCTCCCGGCGTCTTGCAGGTTCAGTACGCGAGCGGGCCCCGCAGTGAACAATTCGACCAAGCGTATCAGGTCTACGTAGCCCCCGTGATAAAGGACGTCGAGGGCTACACTGACAGACGTTTCCAGTCCGATTACGCCGAACGGACAGCTCTCGAACTCCTGCATTTTTTGGTAACCGGTGTGCGGGGCGTGATCGCTGGCGATAGCATCCACCACGCCCTCAGCCACGGCCTGGCGAAGAGCTTCCACATGCTCACGCGGACGCAACGGTGGCTTCATTTTGAAATTGCTGTCGTAGGGGACTGCGTCCTCGTCAGTGAGCGCTAGGTGATGTGGGGTGACCTCACAGGTCACCGACACTCCGCGCCGCTTGGCCTCGGCGATCATCGCGATGCTGCTTCGCGTGGAGACGTGGGCGACATGCAGGCGGGCGCCGGTGAACGAAGCGAGCAACAGATCCCGGGCCACCATCACGTCCTCAGCGACATCCGGGATACCACGTAAGCCAAGGCGGCACGCGAAGACGCCCTCGTGCATGTCACCGCCGGCACTCAAGGTCAGATCCTCACAGTGATCGATTACTGGCAGGTCGTAGGATCGAGCCAGCTCCATAGCGCGGCGCATGACGCGGGCGTTCATGACCGGGTGGCCGTCGTCGGAGATGGCGACGACGCCGGCGTGCTTCAATGTCCCGATTGGCGCCAGGTCCTCTCCCTGGGTCCCTATGGTGATGGCGCCGATCGGGTGAACCTTGACCAGACCGAAGCGCTCGGCCCGCTCCAGGATGTAACCGGTGACCGTGGCGCTGTCGTTGACCGGGCAGGTGTTGGGCATGCAGCAGACACGCGTGAATCCACCGGCTGCAGCCGCACGGGTTCCAGTCTCGATCGTTTCAGCATGTTCCATCCCGGGCTCCCGCAAGTGGACATGGAGGTCGATGAACCCCGGGGCCACCACCAGCCCGCTGGCATCGATCACTTCAGCCCCGGGTGCCGAAAGTTGACCACCCACGGCGATGATCTTTCCGTGCTCGATCAACACGTCGCCGATTTCGTCCCGCCGAGTCCAGGGATCAATAATGCGGCCACCTCGGATCAACAGCGTGCTCATGCCTCCCCCAAAATCCGCTCGAGAACTGCCATGCGGACTGCCACGCCGTTCTCCACTTGGTTGAGAATCACCGAGCGCTGCGAGTCCGCGACCTCCGAAGAGATCTCCCGACCTCGATTGATCGGGCCGGGGTGCATGACGATGACATCCGGCTTAGCCAGTTCCATGTGTTCGAGTCGCAAGCCGTAGAACTGGAAGTATTCGTCCCGCGGGAAGCTGGTTTCGTGTTGGCGTTCCAGTTGCACCCGAAGCATCATGATGACGTCGACATCGCGAATTGCTTCGCGCATATCGTACTCGATCCGCACGCCTGGGGCGATGCGGGCCAGCTCAGGCGGGACCAGTGGAGCAGGACCACAGAGAATGATTTCCACTCCAAATTTGGAAAGCAGGTAAATGTTCGAGCGAGCGACGCGGCTGTGCGCAATATCGCCGATGATCGCCACGCGAAGACCTTCCAGGCGGCCCTTATGGTCCAGTATCGTACGCGCATCGAGCAAGGCCTGAGTCGGGTGCTCGTGCGTGCCATCACCGGCGTTGATGATCGGGATGTTGAGGTGCCGGGCCAAGAAATGAGGTGCGCCAGAGGCCTTGTGCCGCATCACGATGGCGCTCGGGTGCATGGCGCCAAGCGTGTTCAGAGTGTCCACGAGCGATTCTCCTTTGACGACGCTGGAGCCGGCAGCGGTCAGTGTGATGGTGTCCGCCCCCAGGCGCTTGGCGGCAATTTCGAAGCTGGTCCGAGTGCGCGTGGACGGCTCAAAGAAAAGGTTGACGATGAGCTTCCCTTTCAAAGTATCCAGCCGGCGGAACTCACCGCGTTGTAGCGCCTGAAATTCGCCGGCACGCTGCAAGATCGCTTCGATCTCAGTGCGGTCCAGGTCCTCGATTCCCAGAAGGCCTTTAGGCATGACCGATCACCTCGAGGGTAACTCGCGGAACAGTTCGAGCGTCACCCGCTCTTCTCCGTCGATCTCCATCAAGCGCACTTGCACTTGCTCGTCGCGACGCGTGGGAACTTTCCGGCCCACGTAACCAGCTTCAATGGGCAGTTCACGGTGCCCACGATCGATCAGCACCAGCAAGTCGACCCTCGCAGGCCGCCCACGGTCGAAGACAGCGTTCATCGCCGCACGTGCGGTCCGCCCGGTAAACAGCACGTCATCGACCAGCATAATGTGACGACCAGTCACGTCGAAAGGGATGTCCGCCTGATGCACGACCGGCTGGGCATCGCGAACACTTAAGTCATCGCGGTAGCGGGTGACATCCACGGACCCCACGTCCAGTTCGTGGCCCTCGATCGCGCGGATTTTTTCCGCCAGGCGGCGCGCTAAGGGCACACCACGTCGGTGAATACCGATCAGAGCAAGCCGTTGCAGGTCGGGCACGCGCTCCAAAATCTCGTGGGCCAGACGCACCAGCGTCCGATCGATCTCGGAAGCCGTCATCAGCTGGACAATCTCTCGCGTCGCGGCCATCCGAAACCTGCCACGGCCTAGATTAACACAGGCTTTCGCAGCGTCTCTGGAATTCAGAAGCGTTTCAAGCGGTTGCGAATGCGACGGGCCAGCCGCTCGAGTTCTTCGGCTGCACGAACGGACTTGATCGAGAGCACGTGGTAA